>NZ_JACBZD010000002.1:1202500-1228175 GCF_013407765.1 Allostreptomyces psammosilenae | reverse complement strand
GTTGACGTTGTCCGTCAGGTCCTTCCAGATGCCGGAGACGCCGCGCACCCGGGCCTGACCGCCGAGGATGCCCTCGGTGCCCACCTCGCGGGCCACCCGGGTGACCTCGTCACCGAAGGCGGAGAGCTGGTCCACCATGGTGTTGATGGTGGTCTTCAGCTCGAAGATCTCGCCCCGGGCCTCCACGTCGATCTTCTTGGACAGGTCCCCCTGCGCCACCGCCGTGGTCACCATCGAGATGTTGCGCATCTGGGTGGTGAGGTTGGAGGCCATCTGGTTGACGTTGTCGGTGAGGTCCTTCCACGTCCCCGAGACGCCCTTGACGTGCGCCTGGCCGCCCAGGATGCCGTCCGTGCCGACCTCCCGGGCGACCCGGGTCACCTCGTCGGCGAACGCCGACAGCTGGTCGACCATGGTGTTCAGCACGGTCTTGAGCTGGAAGATCTCCCCGCGGGCGTCCACCGTGATCTTCTGCGACAGGTCGCCCTTGGCCACCGCGGTGGCCACCTGGGCGATCGCCCGCACCTGGTTGGTCAGGTTGTCCGCCATGAAGTTCACCGAGTCGGTGAGGTCGCGCCAGACGCCGGCCACCCCCGGCACCTGCGCCTGGCCGCCCAGCCGACCCTCGGTGCCCACCTCACGGGCGACCCGCGTCACCTCCTTGCCGAAGGCGGACAGCTGGTCGACCATCGTGTTGACGGTCGTCTTCAGCTCCTGGATCTCCCCGCGGGCGTCCACGCTGATCTTCTGCGACAGGTCGCCCTTGGCCACCGCCGTGGTGACCTGGGCGATCTCCCGGACCTGGTTGGTGAGGTTCCCGGCCATGAAGTTGACCGAGTCGGTCAGCTCCTTCCAGGTGCCGGAGACGCCCGGCACCTCCGCCTGACCGCCCAGCCGACCCTCGGTGCCCACCTCACGGGCGACCCGCGTCACCTCCTTGCCGAAGGCGGACAGCTGGTCGACCATCGTGTTGACGGTGTTCTTCAGCTCCAGCATCTCGCCGGACACCTGCACGGTGGCCTTCTTGGACAGGTCGCCCTTGGCCACCGCGGTGGTCACCATCGCGATGTCCCGCACCTGGTCGGTGAGGTTCATCAGCGCCGTGTTCACCGACTCCGACAGCGCCTTCCACACGCCCGCCGCGCCCGGCACGTGCGCCTGACCGCCCAGCTTGCCCTCGGCGCCGACCTCCCGGGCCACCCGGGTCACCTCGTCACCGAGCACGGAGAGCTGGTCCACCATCGTGTTGACGGTGTTCTTCAGCTCCAGCATCTCGCCGGACACCTCGACGGTGACCTTCCGGGACAGGTCGCCCTTGGCCACCGCCGTGGTCACCATCGCGATGTCCCGCACCTGCCCGGTGAGGTCCTTGAACGCCTTGTTGACCGAGTCGGTCAGGTCCTTCCAGATGCCGGCGGCGCCCGGCACGTGGGCCTGACCGCCGAGCTGGCCCTCCGCGCCGACCTCCCGCGCCACCCGGGTCACCTCGGCGGCGAAGGTCGACAGGGTCCCCGTCATGTCGTTGATGGTCTCGGCCAGCTGGGCGATCTCGCCCCGGGAGGAGACGGTGATCTCCTGCGACAGGTCGCCCTTGGCCACCGCCGTGGTGACCATGGCGATGTCGCGCACCTGGTTGGTCAGGTTGCTCGCCATGACGTTCACCGAGTCGGTGAGCGCCTTCCAGGTGCCCGAGACGCCCTCCACCCGGGCCTGGCCGCCGAGGATGCCCTCGGTGCCCACCTCCCGCGCCACCCGGGTCACCTCGTCACCGAACGCGGAGAGCTGGTCCACCATCGTGTTCACGGTGTTCTTCAGCTCCAGCATCTCGCCGGAGACCTCCACCGTGACCTTCTTCGACAGGTCGCCCTTGGCCACCGCGGTGGTCACCATCGCGATGTCCCGCACCTGGTCGGTCAGCCGCCGCGCCATCACGTTGACCGAGTCGGTCAGGTCGCGCCAGCTGCCCGAGACGCCCCGCACGTCCGCCTGGCCGCCCAGCTTGCCCTCGGTGCCCACCTCGCGGGCCACCCGGGTGACCTCGTCGGTGAAGGTGGACAGCTGGTCCACCATCGTGTTGACCGTCCGGCCGACCTTGAGGAACTCCCCGCGCAGCGGCCGGTCCACCCCACCGCGCCGCTCGCCGGCCGCCCCGCCGGCCCCCGTGCCGTGCGCCCCCACCGGCTCGCGCCCCTGCGGAACCACGGGCTCCCGCACCCGCAGGTCCATCCGCTGCGACAGGTCGCCCTCGGCGACCGCCGACAGCACCCGGCCGACCTCCATCACCGGATGCACCAGGTCGTCCACCAGGGCGTTGGCGGCCTCCGTGGCGATCGCCCAGGCCCCCTCCCCGGGCCCGGGCGCCAGCCGCTCGGTGAGTTTTCCCTCACGTCCGACCACCCGGCGCACCCGGGACAGCTCGTGGGTCAGGTGCTGGTTGCGCTCGGCCACCTCGTTGAAGACGGCCGCGATCTCGGCCATCGGGCCGTCCCCGACGACCGTCAGGCGCCGGCGGAAGTTGCCGTCCCGCATCGCCGTGAGGGCGGCGAGCAGCTTGCGCAGCTCAGCATCGCCGTCACGGGCGCCCCGAGTGCCTGCGGACGAGGACCGCGTCGCGGTCCCGCGTCCCGTACCGCGGGTCGATGCGCCCGAAGTCACCACGTTCCTCCAGATAGGTCGGCCAGCATGCGGGGCCACCAGTCTGTCACCATGGCAACGCGTCCGATGCGGTCCTGGGAGAGGACACCACCGGACCGCCGCAGCGCCCGCCCGACACACCGGCGCCGGCGGCTCGTCCTGCCCGCGAGCCTTCCGGGGGCCGCGGACGAGGGCGGGTAGGAAAGGACGGCGGCCCTACTCCAGTCTCGACCGACGGCGGTCGCCTGGGAAGGGTGCCAGCGGCATGCCACCGCGCCCGCGCGGACAAGGTAGCTAGCGGACCGGTCGCGCACCGGTGGCACGATCAGGCGAGGCAGAACCGCACGGCGGGGAGGACCGAGGAGCGTGGACGACACGACGGAGGGCATCACGGCCGGCACCGTCCCGGGTACCGTCGCAGACCGGGACCCCGCGCCCCGGGTCGTCCCCCTGTTGCCGGAGCAGCCGGCGGCGGCAGCGGTACCAGGCGTCCCAGGAGGCATCGGCACAGTGATCACCGCGCGGACCAGGGCGGTCTTCGAACCCGTGGGCAGGTCCGTCGCCGCGGCACGTTCCTACGTCCGCGACACCCTCCGCGGCTGGGCCCCGGAGCAGGTGGTGGACGACGCCGTGGTGCTGACCAGCGAGCTGGTCACCAACGCCGTGGTGCACGCCGGCACCGCCGCCGAGGTGGTGTGCCTGCGCTCCCCCGCCTCGGTGCGGGTGGAGGTGGTCGACCGGCACCCGGAGCGGGTCGTGCCCGCCCGCGCCCTGACCGCCTCCGACGTCGACCCGGACAGCGAGGGCGGCCGCGGCCTCATGCTCTGCCAGGCGCTCGCCGCCTCCTGGGGCGTCGAGTACGCCGCCGACCGCAAGTGCATCTGGTTCCGGCTCGACCTGCCCGAGCAGCTCCCCGGCACGCACAGCGCCGGCCCCCGCGTGGAGGACGCGCTGCTGCCCGCCGTCACCGCGCCGGTGCGGGTCGCCGTGGCGCAGGTCGACGCCGACTGCCGGGTGCAGCGCTGGAACGACGACGCGGCCGAGCTCTCCGGCCGCCCGGCCAAGGAGGTCATCGGCCTGCCCTTCGCCGAGCTGGTGGCCTGGCCGCAGACCCCCGGCACCGGCCTCGGACTGGTCGAGGCGCTGGAACTGTCCCGCTGGGAGGGCGGGTACGGGCTGCACACCGCCGGCGGGCCGGTGATCCCGGTGCACGCCGCCCACCTGCGCTTCCGTGACGACTCCGGCGCCCCCTTCACCCTGTGCCTGATGGTCCAGGAGGTCGACCGGGCGGTGCTGACCGGGGTCCACCGCGGCGGGCGCCCCGGGGCACCCGCCGCGCTCGGCGAGGCCGGCGCCGGCACCCCCGAGGCCGTCTCGGAGGACCTGCGCGACCTCGGCGACGCCTTCTCCGACCTGGTCGCCACCCAGACCCCCGAGGACCTCGACGGCCTGCTGCAGCGCACGGTGGAGCGGGCCCGCGACGTCCTGGACGCCGACGCCGCGTTCCTGCTGCTGGCCACCGACGACGAGACCGAACTGGAGCTGCGCGCCAGCACCGGCCTGCCGCCCTCCCCCAGCCGCCCCACCCGCATCCACGCCGAGCCCGGCATCGGCCGTCACGGCAGCGCCCGGCTGCCCGCCGTCCACGACGACCTCGCCGCGGTGCCCGGCTCCCTGCCGCTGCTCGCCGGGACCGGCATGCGGGCCGCCGTCACCGTGCCGCTGAAGGTGGAGGGGCGGCTCACCGGCACCCTCGGCATCGCCTCCAGCACCGTCGGACGGTGGCGCAACGAGGACGCCATGCGGCTGCAGTACGCCGCCGAACGGGTCGCCCTCGCCGTGGAGAGCGCCCGCCTCACCGACCTGGAGCGGATGCGCCGCGGCTCGCTGTTCTTCCTCGTCGAGGCCTCCGACCTGCTCGCCGGGACGCTCGACCGGGACCAGACGCTGGCCCTGATGGCGCAGATGGCCGTGCCCACCCTCGCCCAGTGGTGCGCCCTGTACACCATCGGCGAGCACGGCGAGCCCGCGCTCTCCTTCGTGCTGCACGAGGACGAGGACCGGATCGACGGCATCCGCGCCCTGCTGCGGCGCATCGCGCCGCCCGAGCCGCTGGCCGACCCCGGCGCCCGGATGTGGCCCGAGCCCGCCGCGGCCGCCCGGGAGGCCGCCGAGCGGCTGGCCGCCGGCGCCGGGCAGGCCGACCCGGACGGCGCCCCCGGCACCCCGGCCGCCGCCGAGCTGGCCGCCGCCCGGGCCACCGCGGAGTCGGTGGGCGGGGAGACCGCCGTCGTGCCGCTGGTCGCCCGCAACCGGGTGATCGGCATGCTGGTGCTCGGCAACCCGGTCGGCCGCCGGTTCCGCCGCGAGCTGCTGGAACTTGCCGAGGACCTCTCCCGGCGCGCCGCCCTCGGCCTGGACAACGCCCGGCTGTACTCCGAGCGCACCGCGATCAGCCAGTCGCTCCAGCGCAGCCTGCTGCCGCCCGAGCTGCCCACCGTGCCGGGCGTGGACGCCGAGGTGATCTACCGGGCGGCCGGCGAGGGCAACGAGGTCGGCGGCGACTTCTACGACCTGTTCCGGATCTCCGAGGACCGCTGGGGCTTCGCCATCGGCGACGTCTGCGGCACCGGCCCGGAGGCCGCCGCCGTCACCGGCCTGGCCCGGCACGCCCTGCGGCTGCTCAGCCGGGAGGGGCTGTCCGCGCCCGACGTGCTCACCCGGCTGAACAGCGCGATCCTCGACCAGGGGCCGCGCAGCCGCTTCCTCACCCTGCTGTACGGCGAACTGCTGCCCCAGCCGGACGGCGGGGCGGAGCTGCGGCTGGTCTGCGCCGGGCACCCGCTGCCGCTGCGGCTGCGCCCGGACGGCACGGTGGAGCCGGCCGCCACGCCGCAGCCGCTGCTCGGCGTGATGGACGACCTGGTGCTGGAGGAGGAGGTCGTCCGGCTGGATCCGGGCGACGTGCTGCTGTGCGTGACCGACGGCGTCACCGAGCGCCGTGAGGGCAGTCGGATGCTCGGCGACGACGGCCTGGCCGAGGTGCTGTCCACGGCGGTCGGGCTGACCGCCGGGGCGGTCGCCGGCCGGGTGCTGCGGGCCGTGGAGGACTTCGCTCCGGACGCGCCCTCGGACGACATGGCGATCCTCACCCTCCGCCTGGACACCTGAGCCTCCTCGGGGGCCGCTGCGGTCAGCCGCCCAGCAGGATCCGCCGCACCCCGGGCCAGCGCGCCGGGTCGGTGATCCGCCGGCCGTCCACCAGCACCTTCACCCCCGGCAGGTCCGCGGCGGACAGCACCCGGTACTCCCCGTGGTCGGCCTGCACCACCGCGGCGTCCACCCGCGCGCCCGGGCGGTGCGGCTCCAGCCCCATCGCGGCCAGCTCGGCCGCCCGGTACAGCGGATCGGACACCACCGGGCGGGCGCCGTGCTCCCGCAGCGCGGCCACCGTGGGGAACACGCCGGAGAACGCCGTCTCCTTCACCCCGCCCCGGTAGGCGGCGCCGAGCACCACCACCGTGGCGCCCTCCAGGCCGCCGAACGGGCGGTAGGCGTCGGCGAGCCGGCGCACCGCGTAGGCCGGCATGTCCTCGTTCGCCTGCCGGGCCGCCCGGACGACCGTCGCGTCCGGGTCGTTCCACAGGTACATCCGCGGGTAGACCGGGATGCAGTGCCCGCCGACCGCGATCCCCGGCCGGTGGATGTGGCTGTAGGGCTGGGTGTTGCAGGCCTCGATGACCTCCTCCACGTCCACGTCCACCGAATCGGCGTACCGGGCGAACTGGTTGGCGAGCGCGATGTTGACGTCCCGGTAGGTGGTCTCGGCCAGCTTGGCCAGCTCGGCGGCCTCCGTCGAGCCGAGGTTCCAGACCCCGTTGGGCCGGGGGAGGTCGGGACGCTCGTCGAAGTCGAGCACCTGGGCGTAGAACTCCGCGCCGCGCCGCGCGGAGACCTCGTCGATGCCGCCGACCAGCTTGGGGTAGCGGCGCAGGTCGGCGAAGACCCGCCCGCTGAACACCCGCTCCGGGCTGAAGACGAGGGCGAAGTCCCGTCCGGGCGCCAGCCCCGAGCCCTCGGCCAGCATCGGCGCCCAGCGGCGCCGGGTGGTGCCGACCGGCAGCGTGGTCTCGTAGCTGACCAGGGTGCCGGGGCGCAGGCCGGAGGCGATCGACGCCGTCGCCCCGTCCATCCAGTCGAAGTCCGGCAGGCCGGCCTCGTCGACGAAGAGCGGCACCACCACGACCACCGCCTCGCTGCGGGCCACCGCTCCCGGGGTGTCGGTGGTGGCGGTGAGCCGGCCGGCGGCCACCACCTGCTTGAGCCGCACGTCCAGATCGGCCTCCCCGGGGAACGGCTCGACGCCGCCGTTGACGCACTCCACGACGCGGGCGGACACGTCGCAGCCGACGACCCGGTGCCCCTTGGAGGCGAACTGGACGGCGAGCGGCAGGCCGATCTTGCCGAGGGCGACGACGCAGATGTCCACGGAGCGATCCTTTCGGTGGTTTGAACGACACTGTGCGTGACACTGGCGGGGGCCTTCGGGGTGCCCGGGGCCGCGCGGACGGGAGGAGTCGACACGATGGCCGGCATGACCGCGCCCGGCGGGACCGCGCCGGACGGAAGCGCGCCGCACGGAGGCGCGCCCGGCGGAGCACCGCCGACGGCGCCACCGCCGGTGGTGCTCAGCGTGGTGGGGGCCCGGCCGCAGCTGGTGAAGCTGGCGCCGGTGGCCGCGGCCCTGGAGCGCGCGGGGCTGCGGCACGTCGTGGTGCACACCGGCCAGCACTACGACCCGGACCTGTCGGAGGTGTTCTTCTCCGGGCTGCGCATCCCGGAGCCGCTGGTGCGGCTCGGCGTCGGCTCGGGCAGCCACGGGGAGCAGACCGGCCGGATGCTGGCCGCGCTGGACCCGGTGCTGGCCGAGCACCGCCCCGACTGGGTGCTGGTCTACGGGGACACCAACTCCACCCTGGCCGGGGCGCTGGCGGCGGCCAAGCAGCAACTGCCGGTGGCGCACCTGGAGGCCGGGCTGCGCTCCTTCAACCGGCGGATGCCGGAGGAGCACAACCGGGTGCTCACCGACCACGCCGCCGACCTGCTGCTGGCGCCCACCGAGGAGGCCATGGCCCGGCTGCGCACGGAGGGGCTCGGCGCTCGGGCGGTACTGGTGGGGGACGTGATGGCCGACGTCTGCCTGCGGGTGCGCGAGGAGGTGCGGCGCGGGGCCGTGCCGCCGCCCCCGCTGCCGGCTCCCCCGCCGACGTCCGGCGGGGGCGTGCCCGAGGCCGGCCCCGGCACCCGCCTCGGTGCCGCCGACGGATCGCCCCGGTACCTGGTGGCCACCGTGCACCGGGCGGAGAACACCGACGACCCGGCCCGGCTGGAGGCGCTGCTGGACGCGCTGGCGCGGCTGCCGGTGCCGGTGCTGCTGCCCGCCCACCCGCGGCTGCTGGACCGGGTGCGGCGGGCCGGTGGGCGGCTGGAGCGGGGAGCCATCCGGGTGTGCCGCCCGCTGCCGTACGCCCAAATGGTCGCGGCCGTGCTGGGATCGGCGGGCGTGGTCACCGACTCGGGCGGGCTGCAGAAGGAGGCCCGCTGGCTGGGCCGCCCCTGCACCACGCTGCGGGCGGAGACGGAGTGGCCGGAGACGCTGCGGGACGGCTGGAACGTGCTGGTGCCGGCGCCCTGGCGACTCGGCGCGGCCGAGTGGGAGGGCACCGTCCTGCGACCTGCCCCGGCCCTCCCCCGGGGCGACGGCGACGGTGTGGCGGACGGACTCACGGACGGACTCGCGGACGGCCGGGCGGCGGACCGGGTCGCCGCGGCCCTGGTCGCCCACGCCCCGGAGCCCGCCTAGCCCCCCTCCCCCGCCCGCACCCGCCACCGGCCCCGGTCGCGGCCCCGGTCCCGACGTCACGGAGGAGGCGGGCGGGGCCGGGGCCGGGGCGGGGGCGGGGGCCGCGAGGGGGGCGCTGGGGCCGCCGTGCTCGGGCACGCCGGCCTCAGGAGACCAGCACCGGAGGCACCGGTCCGCCGGCGCGCGCGGACCGCAGCACCGCCTCGGCGACCAGGACCGTCCGCAGCCCCTGGCGCAGCGTCACCACGTCCGTCTCCCGGCCGAGCACGGTGTCGCGGAAGGCCTCGTGCTCGGCCAGCAGCGGTTCGCGTTTGGCCAGGGCGTAGCGCACCATGTCACCCTCCGAGACGCCGCGGAACGTCTTCAGCGCCTCCCACTGGGTGGGCACCGAGCCGTTGGCGTGGAAGGTGAGGTCGGCGGTGAGGGTGTCGGCGATCAGGCAGCCGCGCTCCCCGGTGACCACGGTGACCCGCTCCTTCAGCGGTGACAGCCAGTTGACCAGGTGGTTGGCGATGGAGCCGTCGGTCAGCTGACCCACCACGGCCACCATGTCCTCGTGCGGCCGCCCGCTCTTGTGCACGGTGCGGGCGGCCACCGCCCCGTACTCCTGTCCGGTCACCCAGGTCGTCAGGTCGATGTCGTGGGTGGCGAGGTCCTTGACCACGCCCACGTCGGCGATCCGGTGCGGGAAGGGCCCCTGGCGGCGGGTCACCACCTGGAACACCTCGCCGAGCTCGCCGCCGGCAAGGCGGTCCCGCAACGCCCGCAGTGCCGGGTTGAACCGCTCCACGTGCCCCACCGCCCCCGGGAGCAGGGCGGCCTCGAAGGCGTCCACCAGGCGGCGGGCGGCCTCGCCGTGGTGGGCCAGCGGCTTCTCGATCAGCGCGGGCACCCCGGCCGCGGCCAGCTGGATGCCGACCTCCTCGTGCAGGTGGGTGGGGCAGGCCACGACGGCGTAGTCCACGCCGTGGCGGAACAGCTCCTCCAGGCTGGCCAGGACGGGAACGCCGCGGGCCGCGCCGTGCGGGTCGCCGGCCGGATCCACGACGGCCGCCAGCTCCACGCCGTCGAGGCAGGACAGGATCCGGGCGTGGTTGCGCCCCATGGCGCCGAGGCCGATCAGCCCGGCGCGCAGCCGGCGGCGGCCGGCGGATGCGGTGGTCATCGCGCAGCTCCAATTGCGTTGACGGCGGCGAGGACGTGCGCCAGGTCCGCCGGGTCGAGCGACGGGTGGACGGGCAGCGACAGCACCTCGTCGGCGGCCCGGTCGGTCTCGGGAAGGTCGGCCGGGGGCCGGCCCGCGGGATGGCGGAAGGACGGCAGGCGGTGCACCGGTATCGGGTAGTAGACGGCGCTGCCGACGCCCCGGCGGGCCAGCGCCCGCTGGAAGGCGTCCCGGCCGGAGCGCCCGTCGCCGACCACCCGAACGGTGTACTGGTGGTACACGTGCGCGGCGCCGTCGGCCACCGTCGGCACCACGACGCCCCGCAGCCCCGCGTCCAGCGTCCTGGCGTGCGCCCGCCGCCGGTCCGTCCACATCGGGAGCTTGCGCAGCTGCTCCCGGCCGATGGCGGCGGCCACGTCGGTCATCCGCACGTTGAAGCCGACGATCTCGTTGTCGTAGCGGCGTTCCATGCCCTGGTTGCGCAGCAGCCGCAGGGTGCGGGCGACCGCCCCGTCGGGGACGACCACCATGCCGCCCTCCAGGGAGTGCATGTTCTTGGTCGGGTACAGGCTGAAGACCGCGGCGTCGCCGAAGGTGCCGACCGGGCGACCACCGAGGGCGGCGGCGTGCGCCTGGGCGGCGTCCTCGACGACGGCGAGCCCGTGCCGCCGGGCCAGCCGGACCAGGCCGTCCATCGGGGCCGGGTGACCGTACAGGTGGACGGGCATGATGGCGGCGGTGGCCGGTCCTATGGCGGAGGCCACCGCGCGCGGGTCCAGGCAGTAGCTGTCGGGTTCGATGTCGGCGAAGACGGGGGTGGCGCCGGCCAGCCGGACGGCGTTGGCGGTGGCGGCGAAGGTGAAGGAGGGCACGATCACCTCGTCACCGGGCCCGATGCCCAGCGCCAGCAGCGCCAGGTGCAGCCCGGAGGTGCCGGAGTTGACCGCGACGCAGATCCGGCCGTCCACCAGGTCCGCGAACTCCTCCTCGAACGCGGCGACCTCCGGGCCCTGGACGACCCGGCCGCTGCGCAGCACCCGCACCGCCGCCGCTATCTCCTCCTCCCCGAGCAGGGGCCGGGCGACCGGCACCTCCCGCGGCCGGCGGTCGGCGCGGCGGTCGCCCCGGCGGGCGACCCGCCGGGCGGCACGCCGGGCGAGGTTCCGGTCGGCCGGCGAGTGGGGGCCGCCCACGGGGATGTCCTGGCGGGTCATGACTGCACCTCCACGAGCCGTGGCTCCTCGGCCGCCGTACCGGTGGGACCGCTGATCCCGGTGGCACCGCTGATCCCCGTGGGGACGGTCCCGGCGGTGGCCGGGCGTTCGACGTAGCGGGCGCCGGTCACCGGGCAGACCCAGCGGCCCTCGCCGTCCGGCTTCAGCCGGCGGCCGGCCCGCCCCACCCAGCCGATCCGGCGCGCCGGGACACCCGCGACCAGGGCGAAGTCGGGCACGTCGTGGACGACCACGGCGCCGGCCGCGACCATCGCCCAGGCGCCGACGCGCAGCGGCGCCACACACACCGCCCGGGCACCGATCGACGCACCGGTCTCCACGGTGACGCCGACGGCCTCCCAGTCGTCGGCCTGCTTGAGCCGGCCGTCCGGATCGACGGCGCGGGGGTACTGGTCGTTGGTGAGGACGGCGGCGGGGCCGACGAAGACGCCGTCGGCAAGCCGCGCGGGTTCGTAGACCAGGGCGTGGTTCTGCAGTTTGACGTCGTCGCCGATGCGGACGCCGGCGCCCACGTAGGCGCCCCGTCCGACGGTGCAGCGGCGGCCGAGCCGGGCGTCCTCCCGTACCTGGGCGAGATGCCAGACGGTGGTTCCCTCGCCGAGTTCGGCGCGCTCGTCCACGTCGGCGCCCGCCATGACCCGAGTGTTCACTCGCTGGTCCTCCTGACTGTCGGGGTTCCGCCCGCGGGGCGGTCGCGGAGCCCGGCGCGGTCCCCGTGCCGGGCTCCGCAGAACGGCGACGTCGCGTGGGCGTCGCGTCACTCGCCGTGGAATCGATTCTGGTGCGCCCCGCACCTCCGCGCCGCCCGGCGGACCGTCGCACTGCTGCACCCGGGTGAAGGCCGAACCCGCAGGTCTCCCGCCAAGCCCGCCCCCACCACCAGCAGAGCACCCGCCGATGCGTTCCACCCCGAGCCGCCCGCCCCCGCCCCGCCGCCCCCTGGAGGAGCGGCCCCGTCCCGCCGCACGGGAAGGCACCACAGCCCGTCCCGCCCCCGCCCGTGAAGGCGCCCGGGCGCGCCCCGCCGCCCCCGTGAAGGCGCACCACCCTCCCCCGCACGACCAATGGCCCCCGTCCCCGCCCCCGCGAGGGTCCCCTGGCGTGCCCCACCGTCCCCCTGAAGGCCCATCCGTTCCCCCGCCGCCCGAGAAGGGCGTTGCCCGTCCACCCCGCCACCGGGCTGCAGGCCCCCGGGACGCGGCCTCGCGGCGACCTGCCTGCGAACCACCCCCTCCCCGCCCGGCGCCGTCCCCATGTGCCGCCACGTGGTTATCCACAGGCCACACATGGGGGGCTGCACCGGGTAACCGCCTCATGCGATCATGGAAATCGGGGGGACCCACCCGGGCTCCCCTGGCGGCATGTCCACGGCATGCCCCTGATTTCCCGGGGAGCGCCCTGCGGCCCCCTCCCCGCTGCCTCCCGACGGCACTGCCCACGGGCCACGGCCACGCTCCGCCAGGCGGCCAGGCGCCCCTCACCCGGGCCCCGGCTCCGCCGCGGCCGCTCCGCCGGTGCCCGACCGCCCGACGTCCGTCCCCCCAAACACACACAGAGGGCGCCCCAGGTGCCGGCCCGGCCGTCAGCGCGCGGGACCGCCCCGGTCCAGCAGCGAGAGCACGGCCGCCGCCAGTTCGTCGTAGGGCGTCCAAGGCCCGCGCTGCCGCCGGGCCCATCCGACGGCCGCCGCGCGCAATGCCCGGTACTCCGCCCGGCCGGCACCGCCGCCACCCCACCGCTCCAGCAGTCGGGCGGCCTGCTCCGCCGAGCCCACCACCCGCCCGCAGCCCGCCCGGGTGACCACCTCGGCGGCCCGGGGCAGCGGCGTGGTGAGAACGGGAAGCCCGCAGGCCAGGTAGTCGTACACCTTCGACGGCACCGCCCGTCCGAAGGCCGGGGTGTCCCCGAGCAGCGACAGGCCGACCCAGGCACGCTCGGCCAGCCGCCAGGACTCCCGCGGCGGCCTGCGGCCGTGGAGGCACACCCGGGAGGCCGCCGGCGAGCGCGCGGTCCAGCGGCGCAGCTCCTCCTCGTCGGCGGCGCTCACCGGCCCGACGACGTCCAGCCGCCAGCCCGGAGCCCGTTCCAGCGCCCGCAGCATGGTGAACAGCCCTCGACTGGCCCGCACGTCGCCCACGTACAGGGCGCGCGGAGGCCCGGGCGGTGGGGCCTCGGCGGGCGGGGCGGGCAGCAGCGCCCAGTCGGGCAGGTTGCGGACCACCAGGCGGCGGGCGGCGGTGCGCGGCGGAACGTGGTCGTCGGCGACGACGGTCAGATCGGCCTCCCGGCTCAGAGCGGTGGCGGCGCGCGCCCACCAGCGCGCCAGCCGCCCGGCCGCGCCGGTGGCCCAGGGCCGGTCGTCCAGCAGCGCCGCGTAGTCCTCGTGCACGTCCACCACCAGGCGGCGGCCGGCACCACAGGCCAGGGCACGGCGCAGCCGGGCCGCCGGCACCAGGTCCGGGTCGAGGGTCAGCACCACCCGGCCGCGGGCCAGCAGCGGCAGGGACAGCGCCCGCACCCCCCGCACGGCGAGCGCGGGCAGCACACCCGGGGTCACGGTGGGGCCGGGCAACGGGCGGAAGACCGTCCCCTCGGGCGCGTCGTGGACCTCCCCGCGGGCCAGCACCTCCACGCGCAGCCCGGCGCGCAGCAGGGCCGCGCAGTGCCGGTGCAGCCGGGCGTCCGCCACGTGGTGCCCGCTGCTCAGGACGGTGACGTCCACCCGGCCGGCCGCACCCGGCCCTCCTGGGCTGGTCCCACCGGTCCCGGCTGCCGGCACGGGGCCCTCCACCCCGGCCGGCCGGCGACGGTTCCGCCTCCGGCGCGCCGGGCCCTCGCCCCGCTCTCGCCGTCCCTCGGTGGTGGGGGTTCCCATGGCGGCCCTCAGGAGTCGGTGTGGGGGGTGGCGTCGGCGAGGCCGCCGTCACGGTGCGGCCCTGTGGGGCGCGGCCCCGAGGGGGCGCCGCCGGCTCCCCGCGGCCGACGCGCCGCGCGCGACGTTCCGTCCGCGGCCGCGCTCTCCGCAAGCGCGACCTCCGAGGCCGCGACCTCCGAGGCCGTGGCCTCCGAGGCCGTGACGTCGGCGGCCGCGACGCCCGGAACGCCGCCGCGCGAGCCCCGCCCGGGAACCGGCCGTGCCCGCCGATCCGTCCCGGGACGCGCGTCCGCCCCGGGGCGGGCATCGTCCTCCCCCGGGCGCGGCTCCACCGGGCGCGGCTCCACCGGGGCGGCGAACCGGGACGGGTCCACGCCCGGGTCGACCACCGTGCGCGCCGCGAACCGTTCACGGTCCAGCGACAGGCTCACTTCCAGCTCCGGATGCCGCCGGGCCAGGTGCCAGCCGATCGGAATGGCGTTGGCGTCGCACACCACCACCAGGTCGGCCCGCTCCGCGCGCAGCCGCTCCAGCACATGGGCCCTGGCCACCCGCCACAGCAGGTACGGCCGGATCACCCGGTAGGCTCGGATGAACAGCTTGCGGTGGAAGGCGTCCGCGACGCGGGTGTGCGCCATCTCCAGCACGGCGGCGGCCAGTTCCACGCGCCGGCCACGAGGCGTGGCGTCCACCCGGGTGCGCAGCAGCGCGAGGGCCTTGCGCGGCACCCGGTAGGCCAGCAGGCGTTCGCCCCGGGGGATCGGGTGGCGCCCCTCGCCCTCCCGCAGCGTGAAGATCCGCACACGGGGATCGAGACCGAGTTCGCGCCAGGGGTCGGCGTGGACGGTGACCAGATCGACCGCCACTCCCCGCGCCACGAGGTAGGCGGCGTGGTTCTTGATCCGCCGTGCCCGCTGGGTGTTGAGGGCGAGCAGCACCACCCGCGCCGGCGCCTGTGCCTCCACGCCGGCGGCCGGGGCCACCGCCCCCGCCGAAACCGTCGCCCCCGAAGCCGTCGCAGCCGCCGGGGAAGCCGGGGAAGCCGGCTCCACCGGACCCACCGGGACCGCCCACCGCGCCAGCACCGCCGGAATCGACCAGTCGGCGGGGTCCGTCGCGGCCGCGGGCGCGCTGAGTGCCGCGCCGGCCCCCGGGGCGGTCACCGGCGTGCCCGGGGCGCGCCGTGTCGAGTCGCCCCCCGCCACCCCCGACGCCCCCGCCGGGGGTTCCGGCGGCTCACCGGCCATCGGCTCCCCGCCGGCCCCCTCCGGGACGCTGTCTCCCTCCGGCCCTGAGGGCTGCACCGCCGGCCGGTGCGGCACGGCCGTCGCCCCCTCCCCCGGCACGCCGCCCGACACGCTGGTGCGTCCGGCCGCCTCCGGTACGGCGGCGCCGACGGCTCCGTCGTCCCCCGGGGCCTCCACGCCGGGCACGGGCGCCGGCTCCCGCCCCGCGTAGACGGCGGCCAGCCGGTCGGCCACCGCCTCGGCCCCGTAGCGGTCGCGCAGCACCGCGCGGGCGCGCGCCATGTCCAGCCGCCCCAGCCCGGCCCGCAGCCACCGGTAGCCCTCCAGCAGGACGTGCGGGTCGTCGCTGACGTCCACCAGCCGGCCGGCCACGCCGTCTAGTCCGGCCAGCGTCTCCTCCGGCCCGTAGCTGCGGGTCACCAGCACGGGGGTGCCGGTGGCGACCGCCTCCACCACGGTCATGCCGAAGGTCTCGAAACGGCTGGCGTGCACCAGCAGGTCGTGGGCGTGCAGGCAGGCCGCGATCTCCTGTGGCGGCACCGGCCCGAGGAACCGCACCCGTCCGGCCAGGCCGAGTTCGTCCGCGCGGGCCCGCAGGGCCTCCTCCAACCTCCCGGATCCGACCAGGGTGAGGGTGGCCCGCGGGTTCTCCCGGGCCGCCAAGGCGAAGGCCTCCAGCAGCACCGGCACGCCCTTCTGCTCGATCAGCCGGCCGACGAACAGCCAGCGGTCCAGGGCGCGCACGGGCTCGGGGCGCGGCGGCAGCGCCGCGAAGTCCACGACGTTGGGCACGATGCGGAACTTGTGCGCGTGCCGGGGGAAGTACCCGGCGAGCTGTCCACGCAGGTACCCGCCGACGCACATCAGCACCTCGACCCGCTCCAGCACCTCCTCGTACATGCGTCGCGCCTCCGGCTGGCGGAGCACCCGGCGCAGGAAGGTGGCGTGCTCGGTCAGCACCACGCGGGCGTCCGGCCGGGCGAGCCGGGTGGCGGCCCAGCCGCCGTAGACGCCGACGTGCGCGTGCACCACCTCGGCCTCGACGCGGCCGGTCGGCAGCACGGAGCGCAGCGCACGCTCGTGGGCCAGCCCCCAGGCCGCGTAGTCCCGGCGCGGGAACACCGGCACGGGCACCCGGGTGAGCCGGCCCTCCGGCAGCGGCACGGGCTCGATGCCGACCGGGGCCCGGCCGGGGCGGCCGACCAGCCGCTCCAGCGCGGTGCGGACCACCTCGGCGTGCAGCGGTCGGGCGGGGCCGGCCCAGTCCTCCGGGTGGTAGACGTCCACCTCCGCGAACCGGGGCGCGACCGCCGCCGTTGCGGCCTGGACGAAGGCGCCGGCGAACGGGTTGTTCTCGGACGGGTACCACGGGGTCACCACGGCGAGCCGTCGGCCGGAGCGCCCGGTGGGCGTCCGGTGGGGGTCGGCGGTGTGGTCAGGCACGGAGTTCCCCTTGAGGTCGACGGTCCGCCGGTGTCGCGGCGGCGGCCGGCACGTGGACCGCGATCGGCAGGTCGGGACGGCGCCGCCGCACCTCCCAGGCCAGCGGCGCGGCGTGGGCGTCACCGAGCAGCAGCAGGTCCAGCGCGTCGAAGTCGACGGCGCCCAGCACCCTGCGCCTGGCGGCCCGCCACAGCAGCAGCGGCTCGGCCCGCCGGTAGGCGCGGTCGGCGAACCGGGCGGGGAGCCACTGGGCGGCGGCCCGGTGCCGGGCCAGCAGGGGGGCGAGCCCGTGTACCCGCACCGCGGGATCCAGTTCGGCCTCCGCCCAGTCCGCCGGGTCGGTGACCACCAGGTGCACCCGGGCGCCCCGTTCCAGCAGCCGGTCGGTGTACACCCGCACCGCCCGCGTGCGGTAGGTGCCGAAGGCCAGACACAGCACCCTCATCGCCGCGCCCCCTCCCCGTGCAGGAGGCGTTCTCCGGCGTCGGCACCGGTTCCCGCGTCCGATCCGGAAGCCGCCCCGACCTGCGCTCCGCGCGACGCGGCCAGGGCGCGGAGCCGGCGTTCCCACGGGGTGAGCGTCGCGGCGCGGGTGAAGCGCGCGGCGTGGGCCCGGGCCGCCCGGGTCCGTGCCGGGGTGAGGGTGCGGGCCGCGCGGGCCGCGGCGACCATCGAGGCGGCGACGTCGGCGGCGTCCAGCTCCTCGCCGGCGAACCACAGGGGGTATCCGCGCAGCACCTCCTCGGCCGCGATCCCGGGGCGGTGCACGGAGACCACCGGCTTGCCCGTGGCCATGTACTCGAACACCTTGCCGGTCGTCACGTAACGGGCGCCGGGCACACAGAACAGCAGGACGTCCAGGTCCCGGTAGACCTCGCCGACCCGGGCCTTCTCCACCGGGCCCCGGTAGCTCACGCCGAGGCCCTCCCCGGTGGGGATGCGCTCCATCAGCGGCGCCGCGTCGTGCGGGAAGAAGCCCAGGTGCCCGTGGACCAGCAGTTCGGCGTCGGCGAGTTCCGGGTGGGCCCGGGCGAGCCGCCAGCCGTCGAACAGCTCCTCCAGCGGCATGTAGGAGGTGACCGTGCCCAGGTAGCCGAAGCGGAGCGGGCCGGGCCGACGGCCGCCGCCGGACGCCTCCCCCGCCGTGGCCGCCCCGGACGCGGCGCCGAGGATCTCCGGCTCCCACCCGTTGGGCACCACCCGCATCCGCCCGGCCGCGAACGGATACCGCTCGGCGTGCCAGCGCAGCATGCCCTCGTTGACGAAGACCACCTCGGCGGCGTCCCGGAGCACCCGCGCCTCCCACTCCCAGGCCCGGCTGCGCGGCGGGAACTTGAGCTCCTCGGTGAACTGGTTGAACGTCCAGGCGTCCCGGTAGTCCAGCACGTACGGCACCCGGGTCAGCCGCCCGATCAGCCAGGCGGCGGCGAAGGAGGCGAAGGGGTTGCCGCTGGCGATCACCACGTCGAACGGCCGGCGCAGGTGCGCGCGGAGCGCGTGGCGCAGCACGTGGGGGATCCAGGACGCGTAGTGCTCCGGGAAGACGTTGGCCTGCGCCCAGTTGTAGGCGGCGTTGGCCAGCACCGGGAGGTTGGCCCGCAGCGGCCCGTACCGCCGCAGGTCGCGCTCCCAGCGGAAGTAGCTCATCGGCGGCCGCTCCACCCGCACCGCCGGGTGCACGGACGCCTCCAGGGAGGCGTCGTAGGAGTCGATGTACCGGGCGAAGAACTCCCGTGGGGCGGAGTGGACGGTGACCTCCCAGCCGCGTTCGGCCAGCAGGTTGGCGGTGGCCCGGGCGCGGAACACCCCGCTGGCCCGGGAGGGCGGGAAGTAGAAGGCCAGGTACAGCGCCCGGGGCGGGCGGGGCGTGGCGCGAGTCGGCCGGGTCACGGGCTGGTCACCCCTTCCGCGTCGGCCTCCCGGGCCCCGGCCGCCGGGGCGCCGGGGGCGACGGCCCCGGGGGCGGCCCCGCCACCGGTGGAGGCCGCGTCGGCGGAGGTGGCGCCGGTGGAGCCGGTACCGGCCGGGGCGGGGCGCGCCACGGCGTCGCGGTCGCACCAGCGGTCGCGGTCGGGGCCGTGCACGAAGCACAGGGTGGGGTAGGCCGCGGCGAGCGCCGCCGCGGGCCGCAGCGACGCCGCGTCACCGACGATCACCAGTTCCGGCCGGGGCAGCCGGGTCTGCCGGGCGAGCGCGCGCAGCGTCTCCCGTCGCAGCAAGCGCTCGTGCAGCGCCCGGTAGAACGGGAGGAACGCCTGGCGGTGCACCCGGTCGGCCCGGGACCGCCAGCACTCGTCGATCCCGGTCAGCAGGCGTCCCGCCGCCGGTCCGGCGGAGGCCGCGGTGCCGGGCAGGCGGGCGAGCCGGTGCACGCCCCGGCGGGCCATCCGCAGCGCCCCGTGCGGCGCCCCGTACACCAGCGCCTGCTCCAGCCGTGGCAGCAGGTGCCGGCCCTCCTCCGGCAGCCGGACCCGGTGCACGCGCAGCCGCCGGTGCAGCGGGACGCCGCTCCAGTCCGCGTCCGGGGCGGTGAGCAGGTCGACGCGGGCACCGGCGCCGATCAGCACGTCGACCTCCCGCCGCACCTCCTCGGCGCGGGCGGCGCCCCAGGCCAGGTACAGCACCGGGGAGGGCACCGCCCGCCGGGGCCGGCGGCCGCGCGGGCCCTCCGGAACGTCCCGCCCCGGCACGGCCTGGGCCTGCCCGGCCGGAGCCGTGGTCCCCTGGGCCGGCGCGGCCTGACCCGGACTCGCCTGGCCCAAACCGGCCGCGGCGGCCCGGCCCTTCCCGGAGCGGATGGCCCGGAGGGCGGGTGACGTGCCGAGGCCGGATGTGGGGGGGCGGTACCGGGCGCGGGTCTGACGGGGGGTGGTGGTGTCGCGTCGCATCGTGGAACCTCCGGCGGTCGGTCAGCCCCGGTCGGCGGTGCGGCGGGCGGGCCGGGTCTCCCCGGCCGTCCGGTGGTCCCCCCAGCCATTGCCACACGTCCGGATGGCGGCGGCAACCGCTCCACCCGCTCTCATGTCCGTTCGGGTGACGCCCCGCCGGTCCGGCCGGCTCCGCGGAGACCGGGCGCGCCCTCAGCCGGCGGCGGCCGGCTCCGCCGCGCACAGCAGCCGCCGGTACAGGGCGTGCAGCGCGTCCGCCTGCGGTTCCCAGCGGTACCGGGCGGCGGGGTCGGTGACCCGGTCGGAGTAGCGACGGCGGTACCGCTCCAGGTGGGTGAGCACCCGGCGGACGGCGGCGGCGAAGTCCTCGGGGTCGCCCGCGCGGAAGACCTCCCCGACGCCCAGCCGGCGGGTGGTCTCCGCCATGTGGCGCACGTCGCTGGTGACGACGGGCAGGTGCGCGTGGAGGTACTCGAAGTACTTGGTGATGAGCGAGAGCTCGTGGTTGGGGCGGTGCAGGATCGGGACCAGGCCGATGGTCGCCGACTCGAAGTAGTCGACGACCCGCTCCGGCGCGACGTACGGCGCGGGGTGGATCCGTCCGCGCACCCCCTCGTGCTCGGCGAGGTCGAGCAGCCCGGCGAGGTCCGGGTCGTCGTCCCGGGCCACCAGGGCCAGGTGGACGCCGGGGAGCGCGGCGAGCCCCCGGACGACCGTCGCGAGTCCTCGGCGGGGCGCCAGCCCCCCGCTGTACAGCAGCAGCGGCACCTCGTCGGGCAGGCCCACCACGGCCCGCACCGACGGGCGGGCCTCGCCCGCGGCGTTCGCCGCCGCCGGGGGCCGCCAGGGCGCGTTCAGCACCACCCGCGGGAGGACGGGGAGCGCGTGGTCACGGCGGAGCCGTTCCGCGATGGCCTCGGAGACGGTGACGACGGCGTCGGCCCGGCGGATGTGCTCGGCCTCCACGCCGAGCAGCATGCGGCGGCGGAGCCGGCCGCGCGGGTCGCCCCGGCGCGGGACCTCCACGCCGGCCAGGTACTCGTGCGCGTCGTAGACCCAGCGCACGGTGCGGGCGGGCGTGCTCAGCCGCCTCGCCAGCCGCGCGCCGATCCCGACCATGTGGAAGTCGTGGGCGTGGATGAGGTCGGGTCGGAACGCGCTGACCGCTGGTGAGAACGCCAGCTCCAGGTCGCGCAGCCACGGGTTGAGGGCGCGCCACCCGCCGCCGCGTCCGACCAGGCCGGCGACGGCGGTGCCGGCGTGCCGCAGCGGGCCGGCCAGCGGCCCGCTTCCCAGCACGGCGGCGAGCGCGTCCGCCGCCGGATGCCGGGCCAGCCAGCCACGCGAGGCGGCGCGCAGGGCGTCACCCCGTCCACCGGAGTCCCACGCGTCCCACCGGGCGAGGAGGGCACGGGCCTCGCGGTACGCGGCGCGGACCGCCGGATCCGGCAGCGGGCGGCGGACCCTGGCCCTGTCGTAGCCGGAGACCACCCGTGGCACGGGCAGCAGCAGCACCGAGGCGCGGCCGATCACGAAGCGTTCCGTGCGCCCCGTGGCGGACCGGCCGAAGAGGACGATCTCCCACCCCCGGTCGGCCATCGAACGCGCCACCTTCTGGACCCGGGAGTCGCCCCGCACCCCGTTGCCGACCAGCATGGCGACCCGGCGACCCGCCGCCCCCGCGCCGTCGTCCCGGAGGGCGGCGGTCACGGCCGTCGCACCGCGTCCTGGTAGGCCGTGAGCAGCACCTCGGCGTCACGCTCCCAGGCCAGGACGCTCCGCGCCGCGCCGACCGCCTGCGCCAGGGCCGGGTACCCCTCCCGAGCACGCTCCACCGCCTGGCGGAAGGAGACCGGATCACCGGGGCGGTACAGCTCCCCGATGCCGAAGCGACGCACCATCCGGGACATCTCCGGGAGGTCCGCGGCGATCACCGGAACACCGGCCCGCACGGCGTGGAACAGCTTGTTGGGGAGGGCCAGCCGGTGGTTGTCGCAGCTGTTGGTCAGCGTCACCAGGCACAGGCCCCCGGCGCGGAACTCGGCGTCGACTGCGTCCACGGAACGTGGAGGCAGGATCTCCACCCCCTCCCCCCGCAGGGCCGCGAGCTCCTCCGCGTAACGGGGGTCGGCGGGGCCGATCAGCCGCAGCGCCAGGCCGGGCAGGCTGGGGATGGCGCGCAGCGGCGTCTCCAGGTCCCGTCCGGCTCCGATGCGGCCCGCGTACACCAGAGCGCTCGGCGCGAGCCCGGGCGGGCGGGGCTGCGGGCCCCGGCCCGCCTGGGGGAAGGTGTTGCGGACGATCACCACGGGAGAGGTGCACCACCGTCCCAGCCGTGCCGCGATGCCCTCCGAGACCGTGACCACGAGGTCGGCCCGCGCCGCCAGGGCCCGCTCCTGGAGCAGCTCCCGACGCCTGCGCCAGGGGTCCGGGCGGCCGTGCCGCTGCCGTCCCGACCACCACTCATGGGCGTCGTACACCAGGCGGGCACCCGCCCGCTCCGCCAGCTCCGCGCCGAGCGGCAGCGTGTTGAAGTCGTGGCAGTGCACGACGTCGTAGGAGACCTCCCGGGCCAGTTCCCGGGCCCCGGCCGCCCACTTGCGCCAGACCCGCTGGCGGTGGCTCGGCAGGAGCGTCCACCGCAGCGCGCGGGTGACCGGCTGGCCGACCCTGGATCGCGGGAAGGGGACACCACCGGGCGGGCCGGTCAACGCGGGGGTGGCCGACGCCATCACCCGTACGGGCGAAACCCCACCGGTGAATGCCCGCACGACGTCGAGTCCACTGCCGCCCGAGGCGCTGACCACCTCGACGCCGGCCGGAGGGCGATAGTCCGGTGGCACGTCTCTGCCGATCACGCGGACCCGATAACCGGCGGACGCGAGAGCCGTCGCCTCACGTGTGACCCGGCTGTCATGGGCGACGTCGGTGGTCACCAACATAAGGACATCCACGACAAATCACCCTAGGCCCCATCGAGGCCCAGTTCCGGAACCGCCACGCGGGGAAACGCGAAAAAGGGGTGTGGCCCCGACCGAACCAAATCGGTCGGGGCCACACCCCTTCACAAATATTCCGGCGGCGTCCTACTCTCCCACACACTCCCGCATGCAGTACCATCGGCGCTGTAAGGCTTAGCTTCCGGGTTCGGAATGTAACCGGGCGTTTCCCTCACGCTATGACCACCGGAAACCTTGGGAACACAAGGCAACCAGCAAATTATTCACTTAACACTGGTCCTGGTCATTGCTCCAGAACCACACAGTGGACGCGTAGCACCTATGGACAAGCCCTCGGCCTATTAGTACCGGTCAGCTCCACACCTCACAGTGCTTCCACACCCGGCCTATCAACCCGGTCGTCTACCGGGAGCCTTAACCCATCACGTGGGTGGGAGTCCTCATCTCGAAGCAAGCTTCCCGCTTAGATGCTTTCAGCGGTTATCCCTCCCGAACGTAGCCAACCAGCCATGCCCTTGGCAGAACAACTGGCACACCAGAGGTTCGTCCGTCCCGGTCCTCTCGTACTAGGGACAGCCCTTCTCAAGACTCCTACGCGCACAGCGGATAGGGACCGAACTGTCTCACGACGTTCTAAACCCAGCTCGCGTACCGCTTTAATGGGCGAACAGCCCAACCCTTGGGACCAACTCCAGCCCCAGGATGCGACGAGCCGACATCGAGGTGCCAAACCATCCCGTCGATATGGACTCTTGGGGAAGATCAGCCTGTTATCCCCGGGGTACCTTTTATCCGTTGAGCGACGGCGCTTCCACAAGCCACCGCCGGATCACTAGTCCCTGCTTTCGCACCTGCTCGACCCGTCAGTCTCACAGTCAAGCTCCCTTGTGCACTTACACTCAACACCTGATTGCCAACCAGGCTGAGGGAACCTTTGGGCGCCTCCGTTACCCTTTAGGAGGCAACCGCCCCAGTTAAACTACCCACCAGACACTGTCCCTGATCCGGATCACGGACCCAGGTTAGACATCCAGCACGACCAGAGTGGTATTTCAACAACGCCTCCACCACGCCTAGCGACGCGACTTCACCGGCTCCCACCTATCCTACACAAGCCGAACCGAACACCAATATCAAGCTATAGTAAAGGTCCCGGGGTCTTTCCGTCCTGCTGCGCGAAACGAGCATCTTTACTCGTAATGCAATTTCACCGGGCCCATGGTTGAGACAGTCGAGAAGTCGTTACGCCATTCGTGCAGGTCGGAACTTACCCGACAAGGAATTTCGCTACCTTAGGATGGTTATAGTTACCACCGCCGTTTACTGGCGCTTAAGTTCTCAGCTTCGCCAACCCGAAGGCCGACTAACCGGTCCCCTTAACGTTCCAGCACCGGGCAGGCGTCAGTCCGTATACATCGCCTTACGGCTTCGCACGGACCTGTGTTTTTAGTAAACAGTCGCTTCTCGCTGGTCTCTGCGGCCACCACCAGCTCCAGGAGCAAGTCCCTTCACCAGCAGCGGCCCCCCTTCTCCCGAAGTTACGGGGGCATTTTGCCGAGTTCCTTAACCATGGTTCACCCGAACGCCTCGGTATTCTCTACCTGACCACCTGAGTCGGTTTAGGGTACGGGCCGCTCCAACACTCGCTAGAGGCTTTTCTCGACAGCATAGGATCATCCACTTCGCCACAAAGGCTCGGCATCAGGTCTCAAGCACATGCCAGGCGGATTTGCCTACCCGGCGCCCTACACCCTTACCCCGGGACAACCACCGCCCGGGCTGGACTACCTTCCTGCGTCACCCCATCACTCACCTACTACCCCTTTGGGTCACCGGCTCCACCCACGACCATCCGAAGACGATCACGGGCTTCACGGGCTTAGCATCAGAGGATTCAGCGTTGGGCGCGTTGAAACGGGTACGGGAATATCAACCCGTTGTCCATCGACTACGCCTGTCGGCCTCGCCTTAGGTCCCGACTTACCCTGGGCGGATCAACCTGCCCCAGGAACCCTTAGTCAATCGGCGCAGGAGTTTCTCACTCCTGAATCGCTACTCATGCCTGCATTCTCACTCGCGTACCATCCACGACTGGCTCACGCCGCCGCTTCACCCGATACACGACGCTCCCCTACCCATCCACCTTACGGCGAATGACACGGCTTCGGCGGTGTGCTTGAGCCCCGCTACATTGTCGGCGCGGAATCACTTGACCAGTGAGCTATTACGCACTCTTTCAAGGGTGGCTGCTTCTAAGCCAACCTCCTGGTTGTCTCTGCGACTCCACATCCTTTACCACTTAGCACACGCTTAGGGGCCTTAGCCGATGCTCTGGGCTGTTTCCCTCTCGACCACGGAGCTTATCCCCCGCAGTCTCACTGCCACGCTCTCACTTACCGGCATTCGGAGTTTGGCTAAGGTCAGTAACCCGGTAAGGCCCATCGCCTATCCAGTGCTCTACCTCCGGCAAGAAACACGCGACGCTGCACCTAAATGCATTTCGGGGAGAACCAGCTATCACGGAGTTTGATTGGCCTTTCACCCCTACCCACAGGTCATCCCCCAGGTTTTCAACCCTGGTGGGTTCGGGCCTCCACACGGTCTTACCCGCGCTTCACCCTGCCCATGGGTAGATCACCCCGCTTCGGGTCTTGGGCATGCGACTGGATCGCCCTATTCAGACTCGCTTTCGCTACGGCTACCCCACACCGGGTTAACCTCGCCACACACCGCAAACTCGCAGGCTCATTCTTCAAAAGGCACGCAGTCACGACCATGAATCCGAAGACCCATGGCGACGCTCCCACGGCTTGTAGGCACACGGTTTCAGGTACTATTTCACTCCGCTCCCGCGGTACTTTTCACCATTCCCTCACGGTACTATCCGCTATCGGTCATCAGGAGATATTTAGGCTTAGCAGGTGGTCCTGCCAGATTCACACGAGATTCCTCGAGCCCCGTGCTACTTGGGAACAACCCCAGGAGCCACCACGATTTCGTCTACGGGGGTCTTACCCTCTACGCCGGGCCTTTCGCATGCCCTTCGACTACCGCGATGGTTTCTCACTCCTTGCCAGGCCGGCAGACCTGGCCGGGATGTCCCACGACCCCATGATGGCAACCCCTGCCGGGTATCACACCACCACGGTTTAGCCTCTTCCAGTTTCGCTCGCCACTACTCCCGGAATCACTGTTGTTTTCTCTTCCTGCGGGTACTGAGATGTTTCACTTCCCCGCGTTCCCTCCATACACCCTATGCGTTCAGGTGTAGGTGACAGCCCATGACGACTGCCGGGTTTCCCCATTCGGACACCCCCGGATCACAGCTCGGTTGACAGCTCCCCGGGGCCTTTCGTGGCCTCCCA
>NZ_JACBZD010000002.1:0-5000 GCF_013407765.1 Allostreptomyces psammosilenae | reverse complement strand
CCTGGCCGCGGCGTTCGACCAGGCCGTCGGTGTAGAGGACGGCGGTGGCGCCGGCCGGGAACGGCACGCTGGTGGAGTCCTGCATCCAGCTGCCGGTGCCGAGCGGGGGTCCGCTCTGCCCGCGGGCCGGCCGGACCGTGCCGTCGGGGTCGCGCACCATCGGCGGCAGGTGCCCGGCGGAGGCGTAGGTGAGGACGCCCTCGTGCGGGTCGTGGACCGCGTAGACGCAGGTGGCGATCTGGCTCGGGTCGATCTCCATGGCCAGGCCGTCCAGCAGTTGCAGGACCTCGTGCGGGGGCAGGTCGAGCCGGGCGTAGGCGCGGACCGCGGTGCGCAGCTGCCCCATGACTGCCGCGGCCCGCACGCCCCGGCCCATCACGTCGCCGATCACCAGGGCGGTCCTGCCGGCGCCGAGCGTTATGACGTCGTACCAGTCGCCGCCGACCGCCGCGTCCTCGCCGCCTGGTTCGTAGGTGGCGGCGACGCGGATCTCGTCGGGCTGTTCGAGTGCCTGGGGCAGCAGGCTGTGCTGGAGGGTGACGGCCATCCGGCGGTGCTTGCGCTCGCTCTCCCGCAGGCGTTCGGCGGCGAGGAACTGGTCGGTCATGTCGGCGGCGAAGACCAGCACGCCGCGGACCGCGTCGCCGTCGCGGCCCTGGCGGGGTGTGCCGTGGGTGAGCGGGGCGAGGGAGCCGTGGCGCACCGCCTCGGTGAGGCCGTGGGCGCCGCGGCGCAGCAGCGCGCGGACGCCGCCGCGCCAGGCGGGTGCCGTGATGGTGGCCGGGCCGCCGTCGGCGCGGGTGGCGGGGAGCGGGGCGTGTGCGGGGACGGCGGGCAGGGAGTTGAGCAGGCCGCCGGCCGGGCCGCCGTCGCCGGGGGCGGGCAGCAGGGCGGAGGGCAGCAGGACGTCCGGGGTGGCGGGCTGGTCGGCGTGGGTGGTGGGGCCGGCGGTCTCGCCGGGCAGGCGGATCCAGACCGGGCGCTGGGCGGCCTCGGGTGATCCGGCGCGCAGCTCGTGGGCCGCCCGGTCGGGCCGGCCGTCGTGCGGCGCGGGCCGGGCGGGGTGTGGTGCGGCGTGGTCCGGGGCCTCCCGGGGCACGGGCAGGCCGGCGGGTCCGCAGTCGACGAGCCAGTCGGCCGGGTGCTGGTCGCCGGCCAGGATGGGGGCGCAGACGAAGCCGTAGTAGCCGTAGCCGCGCCCGGCGGTGGAGGCGAGCAGGGTGTCCGGCGGGCCTTCCGGGCGGTGCGCGATGCGGCGTGGGCGCAGTGCGCGGGCGGTGCCGCTGCGCAGGACCTGGTCCATCAGGGGGAGCAGGCCGAGCTGGTCGAGTTCGGGCAGTGCCTCGCGGGCGGGTGCGCCGGGTTCGCGTGGGCCGAAGACGGCGGCGTAGGCGGAGTTGACGTAGGCGAGGCGGTGGGTGGGGCCGAAGGTGACGGCGATCAGGGCGGGGGCGTGGGCGAGGAGGTCGTGCAGCCGCAGGACGCGCTCGCCGGGGGCGGGGGCCGTGGCGGCGGGCTGGTCGAGCGCCGCGCTCGGCGGGGTGGCCGGGGAGGGCCGGCCGCCTGTTCCCGGGGTGCCGGTTGCCCGGGTGCCGGCGCCGGTGGCGGCCGGTTCGGTGGGGTCGGCGGCGGGCTCCGGGGTGGCGGGGGCGTGGGCGGCCTGGCCGTCGCCGGGGGCGGTGTCCCGGACGGCGGCGTGCCAGCCCCGTGCCCGGATGGGGTCGGGGGCGCCCGGCGCCGGCAGGGCGTCCTCCGAACGAGCGGCGTCCTCCGAAAGAGGAGTGGGCTCCCGGTGTGGCGCCGTGTCGGGAGGGGGGTGACCGGCTCCGTCGTCCTCCTGGTCCGCGGGGCAGGCGGTGTCCGTGCCGGTGCGCCGACGAGGGGACCGTGAGCCGCGGGCCGACGGGTTGGCGGCGGTGCGGCCGCCCCCGTCACGCCGGGTGCGGCCGGCGATGCGGTGGGTCCAGCGGGTGAGGTTCAAGCTTCCGATTCCTCGTGTTGTCACGCTTCGTACGTGCGATGGCACTACTCGTCACGCCCCAGTGTGACCGATCGGATGGGCGGACGGAATTCCCCGGTGTTCCGGCCGGGCGTCGCGGGCCCTCTCCCGAGCCTCCCGCCCCGGCGATGCGCTGGTGTCACTCACCCGCCGCGACCGTCGTCGCTTCGCTGTCGTCGGGAGGCGGATCCGTCGGAATCGTTCCCTCCGGAAGGTCTCTCTCCACTTGCCGGCGGAGTGCCACCTCGTTCGGCTGGCCGGTCCCGGTCGCTCTCCGCCGCGCGGCGGAACTCGGCGCGCGGGTGTTCCACGTCGCCCAGGGAGACGATCTCGCGCTGGAAGAGCGCCGCCAGGGTCCACTCGGCGAGCACCCGGGCCTTCCGGTTGGCGGTGGGGACCCTGCTGAGGTGGTAGCCGCGGTGGACCAGCCACGCGGGCAGCCCGGTGAGTTTGACGCCGTAGACCTGGGCGACGCCCTTGTGCAGGCCGAGCGAGGCCACCGAGCCGGCCTGGCCGCGCCGGTACTGGCGCAGCGGGCGGCCCTCCAGGGTGGCGGCGAGGTTGTCGGCGAGGAGGCGGGCCTGGCGGGTGGCGTGCTGGGCGCTGGGCGGGCAGATCGGCGTGTCGGGCGCCGGCGTGTCCGGGTCGCCGGTGGTGTGGGCGGCCGGGCCGGTGACGGGGGTCCGCCCGGGCCCCGCCGACCGCGTCGCGGCGGTCCGCCGCCCGCCGAGGCGGGAGCCGCCACGGCGGGGGCCGGTCTCGCCGGGGCGGGCCGCTCCGCCGGGCGCCGCGGCCGTGTGGTCGGCGGGGAAGGGTCCCCGGGCGACGGCCCCGGCGGCGGGGTGGTCGAGGTCGGGTACGGCCGCGCAGTCGCCGGCGGCCCACACGCCGGGGCGTCCCAGGGCGCGCAGCGAGGCGTCGGTGGGGACGCGCCCGTCGGCGTCGCGTGGCAGCCGGAGGCGTTCCAGGATGGGGTGTGCCTTGACCCCCGCCGTCCACACCAGGGTGCGGGTGCCCAGGCGGGTGCCGTCGGTCAGGTCCACGCCGTCGGCGTCGGCGCGGGCCAGGCGGGTGCCGAGGCGGACGTCCACGCCGCGGTCGCGCAGGGCGGCGAGCGCGTAGGCGCCGACGCGTTCGTCGGCCTCGGAGAGGATCCGCTCGCCGGCCTCCACCAGCACCCAGCGCAGGTCGTCCTCGGCCACGTTGTGGTAGTGGCGGGCCGCGTGCCGGGCCATGTCCTCCAGTTCGCCGAGCGCCTCTACCCCGGCGAAGCCGCCGCCGACGAAGACGAAGGTCAGCGCGGCGTCGCGGAGGGCCGGGTCGCGGGTGGAGGAGGCCGCGTCGAGCTGGGACAGGACGTGGTTGCGCAGCCCGATGGCCTCCTCCACGGTCCGGAAGCCGATGCCGTGCTCGGCCAGGCCCGGGATGGGCAGGGTGCGGGAGACGGAGCCGACGGCGACGACCAGGTGGTCGTAGTGGAGCACCAGGGGCCGCGCGCCGTCCTCCTCGCTGGCCCGGGTGGCGACGGTGACGGTGCGGGCCTCGGGGTCGGCGGAGGTGGCCTCGCCGGTGACGATCCGGGCGTCGGGCAGGACGCGGCGCAGCGGCACCACGACGTGTCTGGGGAGACCGCTCCGGCGGCGGCCTCGGGCAGCAAGGGCTGGTACGTCATGTAGGGCTGGGGCTCCACGACGGTCACCCGGGCCCGGGCCGCACGGACCTGGCGCTTCAGACGCAGGGCCACGGACATACCGACGTGGCCGCCGCCGACGACGACGATGTGCGCTGGCTGCCTCATTCGTCTATGACGCCCGCGGCACCGAAATTTGTCCACAGTTTCGACAGGTCCCGCTGCGCGGGATGACCCGATCGGGGGACGATGGTGCTCGTGGGGTGTCGTTGTTCCCCACATCGGGCGTTGGCGTGATAAGGCATGATCGGCCGCCCTTCCATGCTGACTCCCAATCAGATATGTTCGATTGCTCGACACGGCGACGGCGCCCGCGGTGTGCCTGACGCGAACCTGCCCGATGTACCGCCGTTGGCGGGAACGGGCGGGCGGGGCGTGGGTTCGGGGCACGGAGCCCGTGAGTCGGGCGCGGTCGGCCGGGTGGGGCCGGGCGCGAGTCCGAAAAACACACACGACGTGCGGCGCGCCCCGGACGTGCGGGGCGCGCCCGACACGGGGAAGGCGCGGTACCGCGGCGCGCGAGGGCGGTCGTGGCTGTGTCATCCCTAGGGGGAGGACTTGATGGGTCCGGGGCAATACCACGAGCCGGACGCGGTGACCGGACGCCGGGGCGCCGAGCAGCGCGCCGAGGCGGCGGCCGCGGCGGCCATGGGCGTCGGCGGGACGGCCGGCCGAGGGCCGGCGGCGGCACGGCGGCCACCCGCACTCCGCTCGGACGCACAGGCCAACATGGTGCAGATCCTACGCGCCGCGCGTGAGGTGTTCTCCACTCACGGTTACGACGCGTCGGTGGAGATGGTGGCGCGGCAGGCCGGCGTCGGCATAGGGACGGTGTACCGCCGCTTCACCGACAAGCAGGGGCTGGTGCACCGCATCCTGCTGGAGGAGACGCTGCGGCTGACCGCCCGGGCGGAGGCGGCCGCGGCCACCGGCCACGATCCGTGGACGGCGCTCGCCACGTACGTGCGGGACTGCGCCGTCTCGGGGGCCGGCAGACTGCTGCCGCCGCATCTGATAGCGGCCGCGGCCAGACAGGTGGCGTTGCGTCGGGATGCCGGCGTGGGGGGCCTGCGGGCACCGCTGGGGCGGGTACCGACGGCCCGCGGCGGCGTCGCGGCGGCGGGGCGGCCCAGGGCCACCACCACGCAGCGGGCCGGGACGGGCGGTCCCGGGCAGCCCGGCCAGCCGGGGCCGCCGGGCCCGGGCGGGCAGCCGGCGGGGCGTCCCACGCCACTCGGTGCGCAGCTCGACGGCGCGGCCACGCGGCTGGTCGAGGCGGTGGAGCGGCTCGTGCTGCGCGCCAAGGCGGTG
>NZ_JACBZD010000001.1:75000-157500 GCF_013407765.1 Allostreptomyces psammosilenae | reverse complement strand
CCGATGCCGAAGGCGGTGAGCTGGAACAGCCCCATGGTCCGGCGCAGGCTGTGCCCCTCCGCGTCGGCTCCCCCCTCGGCGATCTGTGCTTCGACGGGCTTGATCCGCAGGGATGGGCGTGGGGTGCTGCCGGGCGTGGGCATGGTGGTTCCTCGTTCCTACTTCCCGGGCCGGCGGACGGAGCGGTGGCTCCCCGCGCGGCCCATGGGCCGGACACGCGACCGGGAGGGGACCTGGACGGTGGTCCGCCGCCCTCCCCGGTGCGGCCGGTGACGTGGGGAATCCCCTGGGGCTCACCACGTCCTCGGCCGGCGGCCCCGGGGGTGGTGTCCACCATCCCAGAGCCTGTCCCTTTGATCCCTTAAGGAATCCTTTGGCCGCATGTGTCCGGTTGCTCCGCTTGCGCAGCCATTGTGCCCTGTCCCCGCCACGCCCCCGGCATGGCGCCCCGCGACCGGCCGCCACGCCCCGGCACCGTCCGCCCGCGCGCGGCGGCGCCGGTCAGTCCCCGAGGGTCGCCACCATCAGCGCCTTGATGGTGTGCATGCGGTTCTCCGCCTGGTCGAAGACGATCGAGTGCGGCGACTCGAACACCTCGTCGGTGACCTCCAGGGCGTCCAGACCGTAGCGGGCGTGGATGTCTCGGGCCACGGCGGTGCCGAGGTCGTGGAAGGCCGGCAGGCAGTGCAGGAACTTCACCCGCGGATTGCCGGTGGCCCGCACCACGCCCATGTCGACCTGGTAGGGCAGCAGCTGGGTGATCCGCTCGTCCCACACCTCCTTGGGCTCGCCCATGGAGACCCACACGTCGGTGTAGAGGAAGTCGGCGTCCGCCACGCCCTCGGCCACGTCCTCGGTGAGGGTGACCCGGGCGCCGGTGGTCTCGGCGAGCCGGCGGGCGTCGTCGATGACGTGCTGCTCGTTCCACAGCGGGCGGGGGGCGACCATGCGGATGTCCATGCCGAGCATGGCTCCGGTGATCAGCAGGGAGTTGCCCATGTTGTTCCGGGCGTCGCCGAGGTAGGCGAGGGTGACGCCGCTCAGCGGCTTGTCGCTGTGCTCGCGGATGGTGAGGACGTCCGCGAGCATCTGGGTGGGGTGCCACTGGTCGGTGAGGCCGTTCCACACCGGCACCCCCGCGTGGTCGGCGAGCTCCTCGACCAGGGCCTGGTCGCTGCCCCGGTACTGGATGCCGTCGAACATCCGCCCGAGGACCCGGGCGGTGTCCTTGACGGACTCCTTGTGGCCGATCTGGGACCCCGCCGGGTCCAGGAAGGTGACGTGCGCGCCCTGGTCGTGGGCGGCGACCTCGAAGGCGCAGCGGGTCCGGGTGGAGGTCTTCTCGAAGATCAGCGCGATGTTCTTGCCCCGCAGCCGCGGCTGCTCGGTGCCGGCGTACTTCGCCGCCTTGAGCTGGGCGGCGAGGTCGATCAGGAAGACGAACTCCTTGGGGGTGAGGTCGAGTTCCCTGAGCAGACTGCGGTGCCGCAGGTTGAAGGCCATGGCGGTTACCCCTCTTGGTTGGTGGCGCGGTCGGCGGGGCACCGATCATACGCAATGTTATGCAGAGGTTGGAAACATTATGCGCGTTCGGTTCTCTGGCCGCCACACCACCGGCACGCGCCGACGCGCCTGCGCGCGGCCGGCACGCGCAGGCCCGCTCAGTCGACGGCGTCGCGCTCCACCGGGCAGCTCATGCAGCGGGGCCCGCCGCGCCCCCGGCCGAGCTCGCTGCCCTGGATCTCCACCACCTCCACGCCGTGCTTGCGCAGGTGCGTGTTGGTGGTGACGTTCCGCTCGTAGGCCACCACCACGCCGGGGCGCACGGCCAGCACGTTGCAGCCGTCGTCCCACTGCTCCCGCTCGGCCGAGTGGACGTCCTGCACGGCCGTCAGCACCCGGATCGACGGCAGGCCCAGGGCGGCCGCGATCGCCCGGTGCATGTCCTCGGGCGGGTGGTCCGTCACCTTCAGCTCACGCCCGCCGTCACCCGGCTCGATCGTGTAGCTGGGCAGCATGCCCAGACCGGAGTACTGGGTGAAGGTCTCGCCGTCGACCATGGTCATCACGGTGTCCAGGTGCATGAAGGCCCGCGACTTCGGCATGTGCACGGCCACGATGCGGCGGGCCGATCCGCTGTGGAACAGGTTGTGCGCGAGCAGTTCCACCGCCTGCGGCGTGGTCCGCTCGCTCATCCCGATCAGCACCGCCCCGTTGCCGATCACCAGCACGTCCCCGCCCTCGATCGTCGACGGGTACTGGGCCTCGCCCTCCGCCCACACGTGGAACGGGGCGTCCCGGAACATCGGGTGGTAGCGGTAGACGGCCTCGAAGTGCACCGTCTCCCGGCGCCGGGCGCGCCTGCGCATCACGTTGATGCTCACCCCGTCGTACACCCAGCAGGAGGTGTCCCGGGTGAACAGGTGGTTCGGCAGCGGCGCCAGCAGGAAGTCGTCCGGCCGCTCCACGTGGAAGCGCACGCTGACCGGCTCCGGCGCCCGCTCCAGGTACTCCCGCTTGGTCATGCCCCCCACCAGGTGGCGCACCAGCTCGGCGGAGGACATTGCCTCGAAGACCGCGCGCAGTTGGTCGGTGGCGAGGATGCCGTACTCCTTGGTGTCGAACACCCGGTCCAGCACCAGGGCACGGGCCGCCTGCTGGTCCAGCACGGTGCGCAGCAGGTCCGTGAACAGGTGCACCTGGACCCCGAACCCGCGCAGCACCTCGGCGAAGCCGTCGTGCTCCTCCTGCGCCCGGGCCACCCACAGCACGTCGTCGAAGAGCAGCTCGGTGCGGTTGCGCGGAGTCAGCCGCTTCAGCTCCAGGTCCGGCCGGTGCAGGATGACCTGTCGCAGCCGCCCCGTCTCCGAACGCACCGCCAGCACCATGACTCCTCCACCGTGGGGACACGTGGGACATGCGTCTGCCAAGGACACGGGAGTTATACCCAGGCGCGTCCAGGGTCACCGCGGGCCGGTGCGGGCCGCGCCGGCCGGTGGCGCGCGGGGCGTCACCGGCCGGCGTCCGGCCGCACGACGTCACAGTCGCGGGTCCACCGGCTCGGACTCCAGGGCCAGCACGGCGAAGACCGCCTCGTGCACCCGCCACAGCGGCTCACCGGCCGCCAGGCGGTCCAGCGCCTCCAGCCCGAGGGCGTACTCGCGCAGCGCCAGCGACCGCTTGTGGCCCAGTCCCCGGTCCCGCAGCCGGCGCAGGTGATCCGGACGCGTGTACTCCGGCCCGTAGACCACGCGCAGGTACTCGCGTCCACGGCACTTCACCCCGGGCTGCACCAGGGTGCCGCGGCCGTCGGCCCGTTCGGCGCGCACCAGGGCGTCCAGCGGCTTGACCACCATGCCCTCCCCGCCGGCCTCGGTGAGCTCCCGCCACCAGGCGACGCCCTCCGCCACCGACCGCTCGTCCGCCAGCGTCACCAGCCGGCGGCCGGTGCGGGCCAGCACGGCGGTGTCCCCACCGCCCGCCGCCCGCTCCCGGGCGGTCAGCCGCTCGTCGGCGTCGACGAGCCGGTCGATCCAGCCGAGCTGGACGTCGTGAGCGACACCGGCCAGGTTGCGCCCCCGCGCCGGGTCGGCGCGGCCCGCGGCCAGCACCTGGAAGGGGGCCAGCCGCACGCCCCGCAGGCCCTGCGTCGGCCAGCAGTAGCGGCGGTAGGCGTCGGTGAACGCCGCCGCGTCGGCGAGCCGCCCGGCGGTGCGCTCCGCCAGGTCCCCGACGTCCACGCCGCGGGCCCGGGCGGCCTGGAGCGCCCGCAGCGCCGGCGGCAGCACCGCGCCCGCGGCGGCTCCGACGGCCGCGTACTGGGTGCGCAGCAGCCCTTCGGCCTTCAGCGACCACGGCATCAGCTCCGCGTCCAGCAGCAGCCAGTCCGCGTCCAGCTCCTCCCACAGGCCGGCCTCCCGCACGGCCCGCCGCACCCGGTCCAGCAGCCGCTCGGTGGGGTCGCGCTCCGGGTCCGGGCCGCCGTCGGCGGTGGCCACCCGGTCGAAGAAGGGCCGGCCGGTGCGGGTGTGGACGGCGCCCGTGGTGCCGTCGGAGACGTCGAAGCGGGTGGCCGCGGTCTCCGCGTCACGGCACAGCAGCACCACGGCGCGGGATCCCATGTGCTTCTCCTCGCACACCACGGTGGCCACGCCGTCCGCCCGGTAGGCGGCGAACGCCTCCCTCGGGTGCTCCAGGTGGCCCTCCTCGGTGGAGGTGGCGCACGGCGCCATGGTCGGCGGCAGGTACACCAGCAGCCGTGGGTCGAGCGCGAACCGGCTCATCACCTCCAGCGCGGCGGCGGCGTTGTCCTCCCCCACGGCGATCCGGCCGTGGTGCGCCGTCTCCACCACCCGGCGCCCGGCCACGTCGCGCAGGTCCAGCGGGCGCCCGTCCCGGCCACCCGGCGCGGCCGCGGCCAGCGGACGCACCGGCTCGTACCACACGCGCTCGGCGGGCACGTCGACGAGCCGGCGCTCCGGCCAGCGCAGGGCGGTCAGGCGGCCGCCGAAGACGCAGCCGGTGTCCAGGCAGAGCGTGTTGTTCAGCCACGACGCCGCCGGAACCGGCGTGTGCCCGTAGACCACGGCCGCCCGGCCCCGGTAGTCCTCCGCCCACGGGTAGCGCACCGGCAGGCCGTACTCGTCGGTCTCCCCCGTCGTGTCGCCGTACAGGGCGTGCGAGCGCACCCGGCCGGAGGTGCGGCCGTGGTAGCGCTCCGGGAGTCCGGCGTGCGCCACCACCAGGTCGCCGCCGTCCAGCAGGTAGTGGCTGACCAGCGAGTCCAGGAAGGAACGGACCCGCTCCCGGAACTCCTCGGACTCCCCGGCCAGCTGCTCCAGGGTCTCGGCGAGGCCGTGGCTGGCCGTCACCCGGCGTCCGGCCAGCGCGCGGACCAGCTTGTTCTCGTGGTTCCCGGGAACGCACAGCGCCGTGCCGGCGGCGACCATCCCCATGACGAGGCGGAGCACCCCGGGGCTGTCCGGCCCGCGGTCCACCAGGTCGCCGAGGAACACCGCGGTCCGGCCCTCCGGGTGGGTGGCGCCGACCGGGCGGCCGGCGTCGTCGCGCTCCAGGCGCCATCCGAGGCGGAGCAGCAGCGCCTCCAGCTCCGAGCGGCAGCCGTGCACGTCCCCGATCAGGTCGAACGGGCCGGTCAGGTGCCGCAGGTCGTTGTAGCGGCGCTCCCGGACGATCTCGGCGGCGTCCACCTCGGCGGTGCCGCGCAGCACGTGCACGGTGCGGAAGCCCTCGCGCTGCAGTCCGCGCAGGGAGCGGCGCAGCTCGCGGTGCTGGCGGGGGATCACGTGGCCGCCCATGGCGGCCCGGTCGGGGCGCGCGGCGTTGCGCTCGGCGCACACCCGCTGCGGGACGTCCAGGACGACGGCCACCGGCAGCACGTCGAACTCGCGGGCGAGCGCGACCAGCTGCCGGCGGGCCTCCGGCTGCACGTTGGTGGCGTCGACCACGGTGAGGCGGCCGGCCGCCAGCCGCTTGCGGACGATGAAGTGCAGCAGGTCGAAGGCGTCCGGGGTGGCGGCCTGGTCGTTCTCGTCGTCGGCGACGATGCCGCGGCAGGCGTCCGAGGCGACCACCTCGGTGGGCCGGAAGTGGCGGCGGGCGAAGGTGGACTTGCCCGCGCCGGTGGTTCCGACCAGCACGACCAGGCACAGGTCCGGGATGGCGAGCCGGCGCCGGGCGGGGGCCGCGTCGGCCGACCCGGTGGCGGGACCGGTGGCGGGGTCGGTCGGGGGCGTGGTTCCGGCGGGGCCGGTGGGGGGCGTGGTGGTGTCGGTGGTCATGGCCGGGCTCCGGTGGCGCTGGTCGGGGTGTCGGTGCGGTCCGCGCGGGTGAAGAGGGCCAGCTGGGTGGGCGGACCGACCTCGGGGTCCTCGTCGCCGACCGGCCGCAGGTCGGCGCGGTAGCCGTGACGGTCCGCCACCCGGCGCGCCCAGGCCGCGAACGTGGCGCGGTCCCACTCGAAGCGGTGGTCGGGGTGCCGGACGTGCCCGGCCGGCAGGGTCTCCCAGCGCACGTTGTACTCGGCGTTCGGGGTGGTCACCACCACCGTGTGGGGGCGGGCCGCGCCGAAGACCGCGTGCTCCAGCGCGGGCAGCCGCGGCGGATCCACGTGCTCGATCACCTCGCAGAGCACGGCCGCGTCGTATCCGGCGAGCCGGTCGTCGGTGTAGGTGAGCGCGCCCTGGAAGAGCCGCAGTCGGGCGGCCTGGCGCTCCGGCATGCGGTCGAGGCGCAGCCGGCGCCGGGCGACGGCCAGCGCCCGGGCGGAGACGTCCACGCCCACCACCTCGGTGAAACGCGGGTCGGCCAGCAGGTCCGCGAGCAGCCGGCCGGAACCGCAGCCGAGGTCGAGGACCCGGCTGGCGCCGGTGGAGCGCAGGGCGCGCAGGATGGCGTCGCGGCGCAGCTCGGCCAGCGGCCGGCTCCGCTCCTCCGCCGGCCGGCCGCCCCGCCCGGGGGCATCGGTGGTCGCGTCGACCGGGGCCGGGGGCAGGGGCAGGGCGGGGTCCGGCTCCGTCTCCGGCCCCGCTTCCGGGTCCGGCTCCGCCACCGCGTTGTCGATCTCCTCCGCCGCGGCGTCGTCCACGGCGGCAAGCCGGGCGAGTTCCAGGCGCTCCAGGGCGGTGCGGGCCAGCGCGCGGGACCGGGCCAGGTAGCGGCGGGTGATCAGTTCCCGCTCGGGATGGCCGGGCAGCCATCCCTCCCCGGTGCGCAGCAGCTTGTCGACCTCGTCCGGGGCCACCCAGTAGTGCTTGGCCCCGTCGAGCACGGGCAGCAGCACGTACAGGTGGCCGAGCGCCTCGGCCAGCCGCAGCGTGCCCTCCAGCACCAGGTCGACGTAGCGGGAGTCGCCCCAGTCGGGGAACGCCCGGTCCAGCGGCACGGTCTCCGCCCGCACCCGCCACCCCAGGGGCTCGAACAGGCGGGTCGCGATCTCGGCCCCGCCGCGGGCGGGCAGCGCCGGCACCTCGACGCGCAGCGGCAACGCGGCCGCCGCCAGCTCCGGTCGGGCCTCGCAGCGGCCCCGCAGGGCGCTGGCGAACACCGTGCGCAGCGCCACGGCGAGCAGCGAGGAGGCGGCGTACGGCCGGTCGTTCACGTACTGGGCGAGCGCCGCGTCCGGTGCGCCGCCCCGCCCCTTGCCGCGCCCCCGGCGCACCAGGGCGACGGGGTCGACCTCCAGCAGCAGCGCGGCGGTGCACCGCCGCGCGGTCGCCTCCGGGTAGAAGACGTGCGCGTCCCCGTAGGACGTGGAGAACCGCTGCGCCCGGTCGGGGTGCTTGTGCAGCAGGTAGCCGAGGTCGGTCGCGGGGTGGGCGTCGGAACCGGTGGTGCTGATGGTGAGGAACACCTCAGCGAGTATCGCGGGGTGACGGCGCGTCGGGGTACCGGTTTTCGCCGACCCGCGTGGTGTGCCCCGGGCCGGGTGGTGTGCCCGGGTGCGCCCCGGCCGGGCGGTGGCTCCGGCCGGGGCGGTCCGGCGGGGTCAGTCCAGCTGGGGCTTGATGTCGCTGGCGACCAGCTCCAGGTGGTCCAGGTCGTGCAGGTCCAGCACCTGGAGGTAGAACCGCGTGGTGCCCAGCTCCCGGTAGCGGCCGATCTTCTCCACCACCTCGGCGGGGGTGCCGGCCAGGCCGTTGCGGCGCAGCTCGTCGGGCTCGCGGCCGATCGCCGCGGCGCGCCGGGCCACCTCGGCGTCGTCCTTGCCGACGCAGAGCACCAGGGCGTTCGACCAGGTGAGCTCGTCCGCGCCGCGGCCGTGCGCGGCCAGGGCCTCGCGCACCCGGCCGAACTGGGCGGCGGTGTCCTCCAGCGAGGTGAACGGCAGGTTGAACTCGGTGGCGAAACGGGCGGCGAGCGCGGGCGTGCGCTTCGGTCCGGTGCCGCCGACGAGCAGCGGGACGCGGGCCTGCGCGGGCTTGGGGAGGGCGGGGCTGTCGGTGAGGGTGTAGTACCTGCCGGAGTAGGAGAAGGTCTCCCCCACCGGGGTGTCCCACAGGCCGGTGACGATCTCCAGCTGCTCCTCCAGGCGGTCGAACCGCTCCTTGGGGAACGGGATGCCGTACGCGGAGTGCTCGGCCTCGAACCAGCCGGCGCCGAGGCCCAGCTCCACCCGTCCGCCGGACATCTGGTCGACCTGGGCCACCTGGATGGCGAGGATGCCGGGGTGCCGGAAGGTGGCGGACGTCATCAGGGTGCCGAGCCGGATCCGGCTGGTCTCCCGGGCGAGGCCGGCCAGCGTCGTCCAGGCGTCGGTCGGGCCCGGCAGGCCGTCGACGTCGCCCATCTTCAGGTAGTGGTCGCTGCGGAAGAACGCGTCGTAGCCGAGTTCCTCGGCGGTGCGAGCGACGGCGAGCAGGGTGTCGTAGTCGGCGCCCTGCTGGGGCTCGGTGAAGATGCGCAGATCAGTCATGGGAACCATCCTGCCGAACTCCGCCGGGCCGCGGCGCCCGGGGGCCGCTCGCCACGGAGCCCGCGGCGCCCTCCGTGGCGAGCGAGGCGTAGGTCAGGGTGTCGAGCAGTTCGTTCAGGCGTCGCGTCAGCTCGTGCGCGGCGTCCACCCCGTCGACGCACTGCCAGTACTGCTCCTCCTCCTCGGCGGCGCAGGAGATGGCCATCATCGCCACGGCGGACTCCTGGGCGAGCCTGCGCAGCAGCTCCACCGTGCGCGGCGGGTCGGCCAGGCCGGTGAGGCGGGCGGCGCGCACCGCGCGGGCGCCCGGGGGCGCGTCGGGGCCGAAGACGGCGGCGGCGTCCCGGGCGGCCCGGAGGAGTCGGTCGGCCACCGCCGTCGGCGGGTCGGGGTCGATGGAGCCGACGGCGGCCCCGGCTGGGTGGACGGCGGCCTCCGGGTGGGCGGCGGCCTCGGCGTGGGGCGGCACGGGGGTGCCGCGCGCCCCGCCTCCGGACGTCGACGCCAGCATCGCCGCGACCGCCTCGGTCAGGTGGAAGGCCTGCCACACCTCGGCGAGCACCGCGCGGGCGTCACCGGCCCGGGCGAGTGCGTCGATCCCCGCTCGTGCCAACCTCTCCGCGTCCATCGTGAACACCTCCGAGCCCGTGCGGACACCCCTGGTCGGGTGCCCCTCCGGACCGGTGTGAGGCCAAAAGGAGCACCCGAGTCCAGGATCGGGCGCGGGGCAGGTGCGCAGAAGGGGGTTTCCGCGGCCTGTGGAAAACTCCTGTCATGAGCAGAAAGGCACCCTGATCAGGGGGCGGCGAAGATCTCCATGGCGCGCTCCTGGTCCGCCCCCGACCAGTCCGGGAGGTAGACGACGCGGCCACCGTCCGCCATCAGGCCGGTCCCGCTCACCCGGCCGGTGTTGTCCTGCGGGAACTCCACCGACGGCGTGGCCCGCTCCTGGCCGCTGCCCGCGTCCAGGTACACCAGGCGGGACTCCTCCATCAGCAGGCCGTCGACCTGCAGCAGCGGGACGGCGTCGGCGTCGCCGGCCAGCAGCAGGTTGCTGTAGCGCACGTCGAGCGGGTACTCCCAGGCGCGCTGCCCGGTGGTGGTGTCCACCGCCAGCAGCAGGCCGCCGTTGTAGTCGTCCTTCTGCAGCACGGCCACCAGCAGGTCGCCGTAGAGCATCGTCTGGTTGTCCGGCACCGGCGTGAACGCGGCGGTGCTGTCCATGCCACCGTCGGTGTCGGCGTCCTTCACCTCGCCGATCGGCCGGCCCAGTCCGTCGTAGGTGACCAGGCTGCCGTTGCCCTCCGCGTCGGTCTGCCAGACCACGTTGGGGTCAGCGGAGACCACGACGGCCTCCCCGTGCCCGGGCAGGTCCGTCTTCCACTGCACCACGCCGCTGTCCGCGGCGAGGTACTGCAGTTGCGACGGCACGCCGGTGCAGTGGTAGACGAGCAGGACGCCCTCGGCGGAGGTCGCCATGAAACCGGCCGCGCAGGTGCCCGCCTCCTGCGGGTACTTCCACAGCGGCTCGCCGTCCGCGACCGCCAGCGCCTCGACCGAGGAGCCGTTGAGGACGACCGCGGAGTCGGTCAGCCCCATCTCCAGCGAGGCGCCGGCACCGGCGTCGGTGAGCTCCCGCTGCCACTGCGCGCGGCCGGTCACCAGGTCCACCAGCGTCACCAGCCGGCAGCTCTCCGGGGCTTCGCCGAACCGCTCGGTGCCCCACGCCACGACCGCCTGCCCGGACGAGGTGGTCGACGCCGAGGCGGCGCAGGGAGCCAGCCCGGCCTGCGGCGGCGACATGCGCCACGCCTCGGCGCCGTCCGTCACCGAACGCGCCGTCACGCCCAGCCGGTCCACCCGGACGGCGAGGTCCCCCGCCGTCCAGGCCCCCATCACCTCGGCGGGCGCGGCCTCCTGGTCCACCGGCAGCGGTTCGGCGTCGGCCGCCGGCCACACCCGCCGCAGGGAGTCGCCGGCCGGTGTCGCGTCACCCGAGCCACCGGAGGGGGCGGACGCGGAGGCCGACGCGTCCCCGCCCGGCCCCGTGCCGCCGTCGTCGCCGGAGACGACGGCCCACACCCCGCCGCCGACCAGCACCACGGCGAGCGCGCCGGCGCAGGCCGCCAGCAGCGCCCGGGAGCGACCACGGCGCGGGCGCGCGCCGCCGGCGTCCGGGTACCCGTGGGAGGGGGCGGGCGGCGTCCCCGTGCTGCCGCCCGGGGCGACGACGGACGCCCGCTCGCCGTGCATCGTCTGGGTGGTGCGCTCCGGCGACACCCCGTGCGGCCCCGGCAGGCCCGGGGCCGGGGCACCGGCGGCCCGGGAGGCGGGATCGGGAAGCGGGGGCGGCACCTGCCCCGAGGCGATCGCCAGCAGGCGCTGCCGCAGCGGCCGGGCGCCCAGGCGGCGCTCCGGCTCCTTCTCCAGCAGCGCCGCGATCGCCTCCGCCAGGTGCGGGCCGCCGTCGCCGTCCGACGGGATCTCCGGCTGGTGGGTGAGCACGGCGTGCAGGGTGGCGCCGGTGCCCTCCCGGGCGAACGGGCAGCGGCCGGTGAGCGACTCCAGCAGCACCACGCCGAGCGCCCACAGGTCGCCGGCCGCCTCCGGGGGGCGGCCGTGCAGCCGCTCCGGGGGGACGTAGGCGAGGGAGCCGACGATGCCGCCGGCCTCGGTGAGCGCGGCGTCGTCGTCGGCCTGGGCGATGCCGAAGTCGGTCAGGACGATCCGGCCGCGGTCGTCCAGCAGGATGTTGGACGGCTTGACGTCGCGGTGCAGCACCCCGGCCTCGTGCACGGCGGTGAGGGCGTCCAGCACCTGCAGGCCCAGCCGGGCGGTCTGCCGCGGGGAGAGCGTGCCCCGGCGCAGGATGTCGCTGAGCGTGGTGCCCTCGACCAGCTCCATCACGATCCACGGCTGGTCGTGCTCCACCACCACGTCGTACACGGCGACGACGTTCGGGTGCGGCACGGCCCCGGCGGTGCGCGCCTCCCGCAGCATCCGCTCGCGCTGCACCATCCGGCGCTGCTCCGGCAGGTTCGGGGACTCCAGCAGCTCCTTCAGGGCCACCCTGCGGCCGAGCACGGTGTCCTCGCCCTCCCACACCGTGCCCATGCCGCCGGCACCGAGCCTGCGGCCGAGCCGGTAGCGGCCGGCGACGGTTCGGGCGGCCGGGTCGGGGGAGGGGGCGCCGGGCGGCGCGGGCCACTGCTGGTCGTCGGGTCCGGGCATCACAGGTTCCGTCCGGTCGGCTGGGAGTCGGGCAGCGGGGAGGGGAGCGGCCGGCGGCGGGTCGGGCCGGTGCCGGCCACCGTCGGGCGGTGCGGCGCCGGCCGTCGGCGGGGCCGCGGCAGCGGGGTCACCGGGGGTCCTTCCGGGCGAAGACGGCGGGCGGCTGCATCACGCTCTCGGCGGTGACGGTGACCAGCAGGCCGTCGTGCAGCAGCAGCCTGCGGTCGCCGGTGTCCGACCAGAACGGCGAGTCCGGGCCGACCGCCTCGGGGTTCTCCACGGCGAGGTCGCCGACCGGGGTGGCGGCACCGGTTGCCGCGTCCAGCAGGTGGAGCTTGGCGACGTGCCCGCTCTCCGGGTCGGCGGCGACGAGCAGCCCGCCGTCCACGGCGGCGACCGGGGTCATCGCCCGGTCGCCGGGGGTGTCGATCTGCCACAGGGTGCGCCCGCTGGGGACGTCCAGCGCAATCACGATGCCGGCGCCGCTGGCGAACGGGCCGAAGCCCAGGTAGAGGGTGTCCTCCTGGCGCACCGGGGTGTTGCGCAGGCGGTAGTCGGCCGCGACGCCCTCCGGGGTGTACTTGGGCAGCGCCACCTCCCCGGCGATGCGGCCGGCCTGGCCGTCCGGGGTGCCGTAGAGGACGACCCGGTCGGCGTTGTCGTCGCTGGCGCCGCGGCGCACGATCACCAGCGGGTCGAAGCCGAGCACCTCGATGCCGGTGACGTCCCCGCCGAGGTCGTCGGACCAGGTGAGGTCCTCGCCGGAGCCGGGGCGCTCCATCACGACGACCGACTCCGGGAAGCCCTGGACGTCCTCCCCGGTGCAGCTCTGGTGCATGACCAGGCGGTCCCCGCCGGCGGCCATGCCGGTGATCAGGCAGCCGGGGGTGGAGCCGGCCCCGTCGGTGACGCCGCGCGGCTCCCCGCTCGCCCGCCGGAAGCTCTGGACGGCGGCGCCGTCCCAGGTGGCCACCATCTCGGCGGCGACGCCGACGGCGGCGATGTCGAGGGGGTCGCCCTCGGAGTCCTCGGTGGCGCGCCACGCCTCGGCACCGTCGCCGGTGGCCACGCCGAGCAGGGTGGCGCAGGGCGCGTCCTCGTCGGCGTCGCGGAAGGCGACCGCCCCGATGCCGTCCTCGACGGTCGGCGACATGGCGCACAGCCGGCCGCCGTCCGGCGGGGTGAGCTGCCAGGCGGGCTCGCCGGTGGCGAGGTCGTAGGCGCGCAGGCCGTTGCTGTCGCCGCGCACCACCTGGTCGTCGAGGAGCCAGGTGCCGAGGTAGTCGACGTCCACGAGGTCGCCCTCGACCGGCCCGGTCTTCCAGACCACCGGCCAGGCGGCGGCCTGGTCGGCCGAGGGGGACGGGGAGGCGCCGGGGTCGTCGCCTCCGGCCCCCTCCGGGCCGAGGCGCAGGTAGCCGAGGCTGCCCAGGACCAGGGCGGCGACGACGGTGACGGCCAGGGTGGCCGCGGCGGTGGTCGCCACGGTGAGGGCGCGCCGCGGGCGGCCGGGGCGGCTCCCCGGCCGGTCGGCGGCGTCGGCCGGCCCCGCCGGGCCGGAGGGCTGGGAGCGGTCCGCGCCCGGCGGGGTGGCCGGACCGGGAACGGGGAGGGGACGGCCGGCGGGGGTGGCCGCTGGTCCGGAGAGTGTGGTTCCGCGCAGGTCCAGCTGCATGGTGGACTCCGCCGGGCGCTCCGGCGCGGGGGCCGGCGGTGGGGGCGGGGGCGCGTCCTGCGCGTAGTCGCCGTACAGCGGCATCGCGATGTAGGGGCCGCCGCCGGTGGGGTCCGCCACCGGGCGGCCCCCTGCGGTGGCGCCGGCGTCGGTCGCCCCGCCGTCCCCGGCGGCGGCGCCCGGCCCCGTGTGCCGCGGTCCCTGGTCGTGCTGTGGATCGTGGTCGGACATCTCCGCCCAGCTCCCCCTTCGTCGTTCCGTCCCCGCCCGTGCCCCGCCGACCGGCCCGCCCGTGGCGTGGGAGGGCCGCGGCGGTCCACGCGGCGTGGTGCGTCGCCGCCTCGGCGGCGGCGCGCGGTCTGTGCCGCCCGGTCGCGCGGCGCGTTCCCGTCCCGGCTGCCGTGGAAGGCGGCGTCATGTCCGGTTCCCCTCCCGCTCCGTGACGGTCCGGGGGCGGCCTGGGCCTCCCGCGCGGGGGGAGGCCTCCCCCGCCCGACGGGTCGCGCCCGCCGACCGGCGGGCGAGGAGGTAGGGCAAAGAGGACGAGACCGGCCGATCCTATGGGGACCGCGCGGCGTGGTCATCCCGCGCGTGGGCCCGGTGGCCGAGGTGATACGTGATCGCAGCACGGCCGCGGCGGAACGCGGACGGCGTCGGAGCGTGCGGCCGGCGGCCCGGCGCTCCCCCGGCGCGGCGGGCGCCGCCCGGGATCGGGGATGATGGCAGCCCACACGTGCGAGGAGGTCGTCGGCGGGATGACGGCGCGAAGCGGTGACGTCGGCGGTGACGTCGGCAAGGTGATCGCCGGTCGGTACGAGCTGACCGGGCGGATCGGCTCGGGCGGCATGGGGACGGTCTGGCGCGCCCAGGACCGGGTGATCGGCCGCCAGGTCGCCGTGAAGGAGCTCCAGCTGCCACCGGAGATGGCCGAGGGCGATCCGGCCCGGCTGCAGGAGCGGATGATGCGCGAGGCCCGCAACGCGGCCCGGGTGCGGCATCCCGGTGTGGTGGCGGTCTACGACGTCCCGGTGGAGGACGGCCGGCCGTGGATCGTGATGGAGCTGGTCGACGGCAAGTCGCTGGACGCGGTGGTGGCCGAACGCGGGCCGCTGCCGCCGGCCGAGGTGGCCAGGATCGGCCTGCAGGCCCTGGAGGCGCTGGCCGCCGTGCACGCGGCCGGTGTGCTGCACCGTGACATCAAGCCGGCCAACATCCTGCTGGACCGCCGCGGCCGGGCGGTGCTGACGGACTTCGGCATCGCCCGGGCCTCCTCCGACGCCACGCTGACGGCGACCGGCGCGGTGATGGGGTCGCTGCGCTACCTGCCGCCGGAGCGCTGGCTCGGGCAGCGCGCCCAGGAGGCGTCGGACCTGTGGGCGCTGGGCGTGGTGCTGTACGAGCTGGCGGTGGGCCAGCCGCCCTTCCCGCCGGACGCCTCGATGGGATCGCTGCTGGCGGCGGTCTCCGGGGACATCACGGTGCCGGCGCACCTCGGCGCGCTGGCGCCCGCGCTGGAGCGGCTGCTCCGGTCGGACCCGGCGAACCGGCCGACGGCGGATCAGGCCATCGTCGAGCTGCGCGCGGTCGCGGCCCAGCCCGGTCCGGCACAGGGCCAGGGCCAGGGCCACGGCCAGGATGTGGCGCAGGGCCAGGGCCACGGTGCGGCGCAGGGTCAGGGGTACCCCCAGCAGCCGGCGCAGCAACCGCCGTACGGGTACCCGGGACAGCAGGCCGGCCCGCAGCCGGGGCCGTACCCCACCGGGGCGGGCGGGCACGGCGGGCAGGGGCTGCCGGAGCAGCGGGGCGGCTACGCCTATCCGCCGCAACCGCAGCCCCAGTACCAGGGCCCGGGGCAGCCGTCCTACGGGTACCCGCACCCGCAGGCCCAGCCGTCGTACGAGTACCCGCAGGCGCGGCAGGCCGGGCACGCCGCCCAGCCGCAGGCCCAGCAGCCGTACGCCCAGCAGTCGTACGCCCAGCAGTCGTACGACCAGCAGCCCCCGGCGCCGCAGCAGCCGCTCCCGCCGCGGCAGGCGTCCTCGCCCTACTCCGCCGGTGCCACCGGGCGCGGCGCGTCGGGGGGCGGGCGCGGCCGGACGCCGTGGATCCTGGGGGGCGTCGTGCTGGTGGCCTGTCTGGCACTGGTCGGCTACCTGGTGTGGTTCCGCGGCCCGTCCGTGGAGTACGCGAGCGCCCAGAACCCCGAGCTGGGGTTCGTCATGGACGTCCCGGCGGACTACCTCGGCGAGGTGGACGGCGACCTGGCCACCTGGGAGACCGCCGACGGCGACCACGAGGTGGCGATCCAGCGGTGGCCGGCGGACCTCCTCCCGGAGGAGGCGCCCGCCGACTTCCTGACCTGGTCGATCAACACGGCGCAGAACCCGAGCACGCCCCCGGACGCCGAACCGCTGCTCCAGGACTACAAGGAGCTGACGCCGCCCACGGCCACCACGGCCGCCGGCCACGACAACGCCGCCGAGAGCGTCTACACCTACCGGCTCAACGAGAGCACGGCCCGTGACGCCTCGATCGAGGTGGACGAGACGCAGACGCTGTGGCGGTCCGCCCTGATGGTGGTCGACGACCGCGGCATCGGCTACTGCCTGACGGTGACCGTGCCGCAGGAGGACGCGGAACTCGGCGAGGAGCTGTACCAGCGGGCCAAGGAGTCGCTCCAGCTGACCGGCACGGACGCCACCGAGCCCACCGACTGAGCCGCGCCCGGAGCCCGCGTACCCCCAATCCCTCGCGCGCGCCGGCCCGGCCTCACTGCGGGGTCGGGTCATCCGGCAGCAGCGTGCTCCAGCCGGTGCGGGGGTCGCGGTGGCAGCGCACCACGCGGGCGCTGGGGACGCGGGCGGCCGGGGTGGGGTCGTGCAGGGTGGTGAGCAGCCGCAGGTGGCCCTTGGCGGTCATCTCGGCGGCGAGGTGGAGCAGTGCGGCGGTCTGGGCGGCGTCCAGCCCGGCGTCCAGGTCGTCGGCCGCCACGGTCAGTGAGCGCAGGCCGTCGGGCACGCCCATGCCGTCGACCGCCAGCAGGTCCGGCCCGGTGAGCAGGACGGTGGCGAAGGCCAGGTGGCGCAGCAGCCCGTCGGCGAGCAGCGGCGCGGGCATCAGGCCGAAGGGCGTCTCGTGGACGGCGAGGGTGACCCGCTCCGCGGCCCGGGGCGGTGGCGGGTCGGGGACCACCCGCAGGTCGGCGACCTGCTGGGGGGAGGCCTCGCGCAGGGTGCGGACCAGGCGGCCGTAGCGCTGCCGGCACTCGCCGGCCATCCGGGCGACGACGGCGGAGAGGTTGTCCGCCCGGGGGCGGAGGGTGGAGTCGGCCACCGGCACGGGGGCCCGCATCAGGGCGGGCACGGGGTGGAGCGGGAAGACGTGGCGTAGGGCGGTGACGACGGCGTCCGTGGCGCGCAGCACGCGTTCCTCGGCGGGGGTGGCCCCGGGGACGCGCAGCGGCAGCTGGGGGAGCATGGGGCGGTCGGGGGCGAGGTCGGCGGTGGCGCGCCGCCGTCCGCGGGCGGCGTGCAGCCAGCTGGTGCGCAGCGTGGCCGCGCCGTGGTGGTCGGTGACGGCCTCGGCGAGGCAGTCGTCGGCGCCGCGGAGGGTTTCGCGGACGATGCCGGGCGTGGGCAGGGTGGCGATGGCGATGTCGTAGCGGACGGTCCCGTCGGGGGTGGCCACGGCGCAGCCGAGCTGGAAGCCCCTGCTGCCGGCCGGGGGGCAGTGGGCGAGGCCGCCGCGGACGGGTTCGGTGAGGCGGCCGTCGTGGTCGGCGGTGCCGTCGAGCGCCTGGTCGAGGGGGAGGCCGAGGGCGAGCCGGGCGAGGACGTCGAGCGCGTCGAGCACGTTGCTCCGGCCGCTGCCGGCGGGGCCGGTGAGCACGGTGAGCGGGGCGAGGCGCAGGGTGGCGCGGCGGTAGGAGCGGAAGGCGGTCAGCCGCAGTTCCTCGACGGTGGGGCGCAGTGCCGGCCGGGCGGTCCCCGAGGGGTTCGGACCGGGGGCGGCGTCGCCGTGCTCGTCGGGCGGTCGGCGGGTGGCGTGCGGCGGGGCGGTGGGGGTCGGCGGCCGGGGCGCGGGGACGCGTGGGTCGTACGGGCCTTCCGGCGGCGGGGCGGAGGGGGCGGATGGGGGTCGGGCGGGGAGCCGGCCCGATGATCGTCCAAGATCCACGGCAGGACCCTAGAGCGGTGCCGGCGGCGTACCGGCGGAGCGGTCCCCCACCCGGCCGAGCGCGCGGGGAAGCGCGCGGGGGCGTGCAGGCGCGGACCGACGCGCCCCGCCCCACGCCGAGCGACCGGCGCGCGGGCGCGGGGCGGCGGCCAGGCCGAACCGGCACGGGCGGCGGAACCGGGCGTGGGGCGGGGCGAGGCGCCGCCCGGCCCGCCCCGTCAGCCGTTCCGGCCGGCCGGGGCCGCCTCCAGGATGGCGACGCACTCGAGGTGGTGGGTCATCGGGAAGAGGTCGAAGGCGCGCAGGGCGGCGAGGCGGTATCCGTGGCGGGCGAAGTAGCCGAGGTCGCGGGCGAGCGCGGCGGGGTCGCAGGCCACGTAGGCCACGCGGCGGGGTTCCAGTTCGGTGACGGCGCGGACGACGTCGCGGCCGGCTCCGGTGCGCGGGGGGTCGAGGACGACGAGGTCGGTCCCGGTGATGCCGGTGCGCGGCAGCACGCGCTCCACCCGGCCGCGCTCGATCCGCACGTTGGTGTGGTCGCGGAGGTTGTGGCGGGCGTCCTCGACGGCCTGCTGGCCGGACTCGATGCCGAGGACGGCTCCGGTGGGCCCGAGCCGGTCCAGCAGGGCGCCGGCGAAGAGGCCGACACCGCAGTACAGGTCGATGGCGGTCTCGCCGGGGCGCGGGTCGAGGCCGTCCAGGACGGCGGCGACCAGGGTGTCGGCGGCGGCGGGGTGGACCTGCCAGAAGCCGCTGCCGGTCACCCGCCAGGTGCGCCCCGCGGCGCGTTCGCGGACGAAGGGGCGGCCGTGCACCCGGTGCACGCCGCCGTGGTCGTCCACCCGGACGATGGAGGTGGGGGCGTCCAGTCGGACCAGCGGCAGCATCCGGCCGGGGCGCGGGGTGATGACGACCGCGCGGTCGGTGGAGCCGGTGGCGGTGACGGCCTCCACGGTCTCCATGCCGGCCCACGGGTGTCCGGGCACGCCGAGTTCGTTGATCTCCGGGTGGGCGATGGGGCAGTGCTCCACGGGTTCGATGTCGTGGGAGCGGTGCCGGCGCAGCCCGGCGCGGCCGGAGTCGTCGACGGCGAACCGCACCCGGGTGCGCCAGCCGAGGCCCTCTCCGGGGGCTTCGGAGCCCTCCGGCAGGTCGAGCGGGACGGGTTCCACGGGGACCCGCAGGTCGAGGCCGGCGAGGCGGTGCAGCTGCTCGGCGAGGACGTCCTCCTTCAGCCGCAGCTGGGCGGCGACGGAGGCGTGCTGCCAGTCGCAGCCGCCGCAGCGGCCGGGGCCGGAGAACGGGCAGGGGGCGGGGACGCGGTCGGGGGAGGCGTCCAGGATCTCGACGGCGTCGGCGCGCAGGAAGCGGGAGGTGTCGGTGCCCTCGGTGACGGCGGCGACGACCCGTTCGCCGGGCAGGGCGTGCCGGACGAACAGCACCCGGCCCTCGTGCCGGGCGACGCAGTGGCCGCCGTGGGCGACGGGGCCGACCTCGACCTCGTAGCGCCGGCCGACCAGCGAGGTGCCGCCCGCCGGGTCGCCGGCGTCGGCGTCCGGCGGGGTGGGGCGCTCGGGGGCCTCCGGCCGCTCGGCGGGCCGGGCGGCGGGACGGCCGGAGGGGCGGCGGGTGGGGCGGTGCCCGGCGGAGGATCGGGACCCGGAGGAGCCGGAGCGGGCGCCGGAGGGGCGGGGGCGGTTCACGGGTGGGACTCCTCGGCGGGGTGGGGTGCGGGGGCGGGGCGGGCGCGTGTGCGCGGGTCGGCGGGAACGTTACCGGTCGCCGTCGGCCGGGGGCTCGCGCCGGGCCGCCGTGGGCTGTTTGGGTCGGGCCACGCCGGCCCGGACGGCGCCGGGCGCGGTCCACTGCCGGCGGCGGGTGAGCTGGCGGTGCGAGGAGTCCAGCTGCCACGGCACGGAGGTGACCATCACCCCGGACATGAACAGCAGGCGTCCCTTGAGCCGCAGCGCGCTCTGGTTGTGCAGCACCTGCTCGTACCACCGGCCCACCACGTACTCCGGGATGTAGATGGAGACGACGTCGCGGGGGCTGCTGCGGCGCAGGTTCTTGACGTACTCCACGACCGGCCGGCCGATCTCCCGGTAGGGCGAGTCCAGGACCTTCAGCGGCACGTCGATGCCGCGGGCGGCCCACTCGGCCTGCAGGGCGCGGGTCTCCTCCGGGTCGACGTTCACCACCACGGCCTCCAGGGTGCCGGCGCGGGCGGCCCGGGCGTAGGCGAGGGCCCGCAGGGTCGGCTTGTGGATCTTGGAGACCAGCACGATGGAGTGGACCCGGGAGGGCAGCAGGATGTGCTCGTCGGACTCCTCGGAGACCTTCAGTTCCTCGGCGACGGCGGTGTAGTGCCGGTGGATGCCCTTCATCAGCAGGAAGATGCAGGCCATGGCGACCAGCGCGATCCAGGCGCCGAGGGCGAACTTGGTGATCAGCACCACGATCAGCACCGAGCCGGTCATGAACAGGCCGAAGGCGTTGATCGCCCGGCTGCGCTGCATCTGCATGCGGCGCTTGCGGCCGCGTTCGGTGCGCAGCTCGCGGGTCCAGTGCCGGATCATGCCGGTCTGGCTGAGGGTGAAGGACATGAACACGCCGACGATGTAGAGCTGGATCAGCCGGGTGACGTCGGCGTCGAAGGCGATCACCAGCACCATGGCGAGCGCGGCCAGCATCAGGATGCCGTTGCTGAAGGCGAGCCGGTCGCCGCGGCTGCGCAGCTGCCGGGGCAGGTAGCTGTCGCGGGCGAGGATCGAGCCGAGCACCGGGAAGCCGTTGAAGGCGGTGTTGGCGGCGAGGACCAGGATCAGGCCGGTGACGGCGGCGATGAAGTAGAAGCCGGGGGCGAAGTCGCTGAAGACGGCCTGGCCGACCTGGGCGATGGCGGTCGACTGGTGGTAGTCCGCGGGGGCGCCGATGAGCTGGGTGGCCGGGTCCTCGGCGATCTTCACGCCGGTGATCAGGGCGAGGCTGATGATGCCCATGAGCATGGTGACCGCGATCAGGCCCATCAGCAGCAGGGTGGTGGCGGCGTTGCGGCTCTTGGGCTTGCGGAAGGCCGGGACGCCGTTGCTGATGGCCTCCACGCCGGTCAGCGCGGCGCTGCCGGAGGAGAAGGCGCGCAGCAGCAGGAAGGCCATGGCCAGGCCGCCGAAGGTGTGCTCGGCCTCCAGCTCGAAGGCGGCGCTCTCGGCCTGGATGTCGTCGCCGAGGAGGAAGTAGCGGAAGAAGCCGTAGCCGATCATGCCGATGATGCCGATCATGAAGGCGTAGGTCGGCACGGCGAAGGCGGTTCCGGACTCCCGCACTCCGCGCAGGTTCATGGCGGTGAGCAGGAGGATCACGCCGATGGCGACGGCGACCTCGTGGCCGCGCAGCGCCGGGACGGCCGAGGTGACGTTGGCGACGCCGGAGGAGATGGAGACCGCGACGGTGAGGACGTAGTCCACCATCAGGGCGCTGGCCACGGTGAGGCCGGCGTTGCGGCCGAGGTTGACGGTGGCGACCTCGTAGTCGCCGCCCCCGCTGGGGTAGGCGTGGACGTTCTGGCGGTAGGAGGCCACCACGGCGAGCATCACGACCACCACGACGAGGCCGATCTGCCAGGAGAAGCTGTAGGCGGCCATGCCGGCGACGGAGAGGGTGAGGAAGATCTCCTCGGGGGCGTAGGCCACCGAGGAGAGTGCGTCGGAGGCGAAGACCGGGAGGGCGATGCGTTTGGGCAACAACGTCTCGCCGAGCTTGTCGCTCTGAAGCGCCCGTCCGATAAGGATGCGTTTGGGCAGATCCGTCAAATTCGGCACACCGAGGATGGTACGGCCTGTTCGAATGATGATGTGAGTCGTATGAGCGCGGTGGGGTGAGCCGCCACCGGGCGTGACGCGGACACGCCCATGGGTGTCCGCGGGCGGTGGTGCGTGGTAACCAGTGGCCGCCGACTCGTAAGGTGGTGTGCCGCGCCTGGCCGGGGGCGGAGCGCGGCGAGCGCCCGAAGCGGAGCGCGCGGCTTTTCTACGGAGCGAAGGAACGGCTGAGGAACAGTGTTCGCCGAGCGCACAGCGGCGCCCGCGGTGGCGCCGCGGATAGGGATCGGGGCATAACCGCCATGCATATCGTCATCATGGGGTGCGGTCGCGTGGGGGCCACCCTCGCCCGCACGCTGGAGGACCAGGGCCACTCCATCGCGGTCATCGACCTCGATCCCAAGGCCTTCCGCCGGCTCGGGTCCGGCTTCGCCGGGCAGCGGGTGACCGGGATGGGGTTCGACCAGCAGACCCTGCGCCAGGCGGGCATCGAGGAGGCCGGAGCGTTCGCCGCGGTCAGCAGCGGCGACAACTCCAACATCATCGCCGCCCGGGTGGCCCGGGAGACCTTCGGCGTGGAGAACGTCGCGGCGCGGATCTACGACCCGCGGCGCGCCGAGGTGTACCAGCGTCTGGGCATCGCCACGGTGGCCACGGTGCGCTGGACGGCGGACCGCATGCTGCGCCGCCTGCTGCCCAGCGGCGCCGAGCCGCTGTGGCGTGACCCCAGCGGCGCGCTGGCGCTCGCGGAAGTGCCCACCTCCCCGGAGTGGATCGGGCACCGGGTGTCGAAGCTGGAGCAGGCGACGGGCACCCGGGTGGCCTTCCTCACCCGGCTGGGCGAGGCCATGCTTCCGGATTCGCAGACCGTGTTGCAGGAGGGCGACCTGGTCCACGTGATGATGCGGGAGACCGACGTCGCCGAGATCGAAGCGGCCTTCGCGCGGGGCCCGGAGGAGAGCTGATGCGAGTCGCCATCGCCGGAGCCGGCGCCGTGGGCCGGTCGGTCGCCACGGAGCTGCTGGAGAACGGCCACGAGGTCCTGCTGATCGACAAGAACCCGGCCGCCATCTCGGTGGAGCGGGTCCCCACCGCGGAGTGGCTGCTCGCGGACGCCTGCGAGATCACCTCACTGGACGAGGCCGCGTTCCAGCGCTGCAACGTGGTGATCGCCGCCACCGGCGACGACAAGGTCAACCTGGTCGTCTCGCTGCTGGCGAAGACGGAGTACGGCGTGCCGCGGGTGGTGGCCCGGGTCAACCACCCGAACAACGAGTGGCTGTTCAACGAGTCCTGGGGGGTGGACGTGGCCGTGTCCACCCCGCGGCTGATGTGCGCCCTGGTGGAGGAGGCGGTCAGCGTCGGCGACCTGGTCCGGCTGCTCCGGTTCAGCCAGGGCGACGCCAACCTGGTGGAGCTGACCCTGCCGGAGGACGCGGCGCTGGTCGGCGTCCGCAACGGCGACGTGCGGTGGCCGGAGGACACCGCACTGGTCGCCATCATCCGGGAGGGCCGGGTGCTCACCCCGCACCGCGACCACACCCTGGAGGGCGGCGACGAGCTGCTGTTCGTCGCGGCGCCCTCCCGGGAGCCCCAGCTGGAGACGCTGCTCTCGCCCGGCCGCTGAGGCGGCGGGCGGCGGAACGACGACGGCGGCGGCCGGCCCCCTCGTGGAAGGGGTCCGGCCGCCGCCTTGCGCATCTCCTCGGGCGCCGGCGTCAGCCGCCGGGGCGCTCGCCCCCGGCCTCCGCCCCGTCCCGGGGCTCGTCCTTGATCGGGGCCGGGGCCCGGCTGAGCAGCAGCCAGGTCAGGTAGATCGCCACCAGCCACGGCGGCACGCCGAGCGCCACCCGGGCCACGCCCAGCATGGTGACGTTCCCGGACCAGTACATCGGGAACAGGATCGCGGCGCGCACCGCGAACAGCGCCACCCACACCCAGGTGGCCAGGGTGTAGGCGCGCATCCGCCCCGGGTTGCGGGTGCGCCAGGTGAAGTTCTCGCCCAGGACCGGCCCGAGCAGCACCCCGATCAGCGGCCAGCGCACCAGGTTGGAGACGGCGTACACCACGCCGAGCACCACGCCGTAGATCATGCCGGGCAGGTAGAAGTCCTGCGCCTCACCGGAGCGGGAGGCCACGAAGGCGCCGATGCCCACGCCCAGCACGCCGCCGAAGGCGTGCCGGAGGGTCTCCCGACGGAAGACCCGCACCAGTCCCAGCAGCACGGTCAGGCCGAACGCCGAGGCCGCGGAGAGCGTCAGGTTCTGGGTGACCGTGTAGACCACGACGAAGACCAGCCCGGGCACGGTCATGTCGACCATGCCGCGCACCCCGCCGAACGCCTCGATCAGCTCGCTGCCGCTGGTCGCGGCGGCCGCGGCGGTCTCGGTGGGGGGCTCGCCGGGTGGTGCGGGCACCCGGGGTGAGTGGGAACCGGCCGGCCGCTGGTCGCCGAACGCCACGCCCTCGCCGTCCCTTCCGGCCTGTTCGGCCCGTGCGCCGGCCGGCGGAGGCGCGGCGGTGCCCTCCACCCCCATGTTGCCCGTCACTCGCGTCACTCCTGTCCGATGGCCCGCAGCTCGTAGCGCGGGTTGAAGAGCACCTTGCGTCCCTGTGCCGAGCTGACCCGCCCGGAGGCGACGATCCGCCGGCCCGGCTCGATGCCGGCTATGGAACGCCGGCCCAGCCAGACGACGTCTATCGCCCCCGAGCCGTCGAACAGCTCGGCTTCCAGGGCGGGCACCCCGCCGCGCGGGCGCTGGGTGACGGCACGCAGCGTGCCGGTGACGGTGACCACCTCGCGGTCCGGGCAGTCGCAGATCCGGCTGCACCCGGCGTCGACCGCGTGCTGCTCCAGCTCCTCCGCCTGCAGTTCCTCCGGGGTGGAGGTCAGGCGGTTGAGCATCCGGCGGAAACGGCCGGTTTCCTTGACCGTTCCGCTCGATCCGGCGACACCACTCATACAGACGAGGCTACTACGGCGCACCGTGGCCGGGCACCGGCGCGACGCGCCGGAGCGTCGCGCCGCGGGGCCCGGCCCCAGGGCCGCCGCGCGGTCCCGCGCCCGTCCTCCCCGGAGCGGTCACGGCTCGAAGCGGTAGCCCATGCCGGGTTCGGTGAGGAAGTGGCGCGGCCGGGACGGATCCGGCTCCAGCTTGCGCCGCACCTGCGCCAGGTAGACCCGCAGGTAGTGGGTCTCGGTCCGGTAGGCCGGCCCCCACACCTCGCGCAGCAGCTGCTGCTGGGTGACCAGCCGGCCGCTGTTGCGCACCAGCACCTCCACCACGTGCCACTCGGTCGGGGTGAGCCGCACGTCCGCGCCGCCGCGCCGCACCCGCCGGGCGGCCAGGTCCACGGTGAAGTCGCCGGCGTCCACCACCGGCAGGCCGTCGGGGGGCTGCGGCTCCGCCCGGCGCACCGCGGCGCGCAGCCGGGCGAGCAGCTCGTCCATGCCGAAGGGCTTGGTGACGTAGTCGTCGGCGCCGGCGTCGAGGGCGCGGACCTTCTCGTCGGAGGTGTGGCGGGCGGACAGCACGATCACCGGGGTGCGGGTCCAGCCGCGCAGGCCCGCGAGCACCTCGGTGCCGTCCATGTCCGGCAGGCCGAGGTCCAGCACCACCACGTCCGGCTGGCGCTCGGCGGCCAGCCGGAGCGCCTGCGCGCCGGTGTGGGCGGCGTCCACCTCGTAGTGGCGCGCCCGCAGGTTGATCACCAGGGCGCGGACGATCTGCGGCTCGTCGTCCACCACCAGGACCCGGGTCATCCGGTGCCTTCCCTCAGCTCGGTGCCGGCCCCGTGCTCCCCGGCCGCCGCGACGCCCGACCGCTCGGCGGCGGGCAGGGTGAACACCATGGTGAGTCCGCCGCCCGGGGTGTCCTCCGCGGTGAGCGAGCCGCCCATGGCCTCCGTGAAGCCGCGGGCCACGGCGAGGCCGAGGCCCACGCCGCTGCCCCGCGGCGCGTCGCCCACGCGCTGGAAGGGGGCGAAGACCCGCTCCCGCTCCGGTTCCGGCACGCCCGGCCCGCGGTCCACCACGCGCAGCTCCACCCGGGACGGCCCGCCGGCCGGGCGCAGCGCGCTGGCGGTGACCAGCACGGGCGAGCCGGCCGGGTGGTAGCGGGCGGCGTTCTCCAGGACGTTGCCGACCGCGCGTTCCAGCAGCCCGGGGTCGGCGAGGACCAGCGGGAGGTCCTCGCCGACCTGCAGCGCGACGCGTTCCGGCGGCAGCGCGCCGGCGGCCACCGGCACCACCTCGTCCAGCGCGGTCTCCCGCAGCAGCGGCGCCAGGCCGCCGGTCTGCAGGCGGCTCATGTCCAGCAGGTTGCCGATGAGGTGCTCCAGGCGGTTCGCCCCGGCGTCGATGGTCGCGATCAGCTCCTCCTCGTCCTCGGGCGAGAAGGCCACGTCCTCGGCGCGCAGCGAGGACACCGCCGCCTTGATCCCGGCCAGCGGGGTGCGCAGGTCGTGCGAGACGGCGGCCAGCAGCGCGGTGCGGATCCGGTTGCCCTCCGCCAGGCGGCGGGAGTGCGCGGCCTCCTCGGCGAGCCGCTGGCGCTCCAGCACGACGGCGGCCTGCGCGGCGAAGGCGCCCAGCAGGCGCTGGTCCTCGGCGGAGAGCACCCGGCCGGACAGCGCCAGGGCCAGCGTCTCGGAGACCGGCATGTCCACGTCGGCGTCCTCCGGCCGGTCGGGCGGGCGCTCGCCGCTGTGGGCGACGCACCGCCACCGCTGGCGCGGATCCTCCCGCTCGAACAGGGCCGCGGAGCTCTCCCCGAAGGTCTCCCGGACCCGCTCCAGCAACGGCGGCAGGCCGCGCACGCCGCGCAGCACGTCCCCGGCCAGCAGGCCGAGCGCCTCCGCCTCGGCGCGCGAGCGGGCGGCCTGCTGGGTGCGGCGCGCCGCGAGGTCCACCACCGAGGCCACGGAGGCCGCCACCAGGACGAAGATGGCCAGGGACAGGACGTTCCCGGCGTGCCCCACCGTGAGGGTGTGCAGCGGCTCGGTGAAGTAGAAGTCCAGCAGCAGCGTGGCGACGACGGCGGTGGCCAGCGCCGGCCACAGCCCGCCGAGCAGCGCGGCGGCCACCGTGAGGGTGAGGAACAGCAGGGTCTCGGTGGGGGTGAGCGGCCCCTGCCGGACCGCCCGCAGCACGGCGGTCAGCAGCGGCGGGGCGACCAGCGCGAACACGTAGCCCGCGGCCCGCCGCCCCCGGCTCACCCCGGTTCCCGGCCGGGGCAGGCCCAGTCCCCCGCCGGCCTGCTCGTGGGTGACGATGTGCACGTCGATGTCGCCGGACTCCCGGGCGACGGTGGCGCCCACCCCGGGGCCGAAGACGTACTGCCAGGCCCGGCGGCGGCTGGTCCCCAGCACCACCTGGGTGGCGTTGACGCCGCGGGCGAACTCCAGCAGGGCCGCCGGGACGCTGTCGCCCACGACGGCGTGGTAGGTGCCGCCGAGGTCCTCCACCAGCTTGCGCTGGACGGCCAGCTCCCGGGGGGAGGCCCCGCCGAGGCCGTCGCCACGGGCCACGTGCACGGCCAGGATCTCGCTGCCGGAGCCCTTGGCGGCGATCCGGGCGGCCCGCCGGATCAGCGTTCCGCCCTCGGGCCCGCCGGTGAGGCCGACGACGATCCGCTCGCGGGCCTGCCAGGTGGTGGCGATGCCGTGCTCGGCGCGGTAGCGCTGGAGGTGCTCGTCGGTGCGGTCGGCGACCCACAGCAGGGCCAGTTCGCGCAGCGCGGTCAGGTTGCCGGGGCGGAAGTAGTTCGACAGGGCGGCGTCGACCTTGTCGGCGGCGTACACGTTCCCGTGGGCCATCCGGCGGCGCAGCGCCGGCGGGGACATGTCGACGAGTTCGATCTCGTCCGCGCGGCGGACGACCTCGTCCGGCACGGTCTCGCGCTGCGGCACCCCGGTGATCGCGGCGACCGCGTCGCCGAGTGACTCCAGGTGCTGCACGTTGACCGTGGAGACGACGTCGATCCCGGCGTCCAGCAACTCCTCGACGTCCTGCCAGCGCTTGGCGTGCCGGGAGCCGGGGACGTTGGTGTGGGCGAGTTCGTCGACCAGGGCGCAGCCGGGACGGCGGGCCAGGACGGCGTCGGTGTCCATCTCGGTGAAGACCGCGCCGCGGTGCGCGATCGTCCGCCGGGGCAGCACCTCCAGGCCGTCCAGCAGGCGCCGGGTGCGCTCCCGGTTGTGGTGTTCGACGAAGGCGACGACGACGTCGGTGCCCCGTTCGACGCGGCGGTGGGCCTCGGCGAGCATGGCGTAGGTCTTGCCGACTCCGGGCGCCGCGCCGAGGAAGATCCGTAGTTTGCCTCGCGCCATGGTTCCCATTCTCGTACGGGCGTGCGGACCGGCCGTCGGGCGGGGGCGGGCCGTCCGCGGCGGCCCGCCCCCGCGCGCTCACTCCCGGTCCAGGGCGGCCAGGGCGGCGTTGAGCTCCAGGACGTTGACCCGCGGCTCGCCGAGGAACCCCAGGGCGCGCCCCTGGAGGTGCTCGGCGACGAGGGCGCGGATCCGGTCGGCGGCCAGGCCGCGCTCCCGGGCGACGCGCTCCACCTGGAGCAGCGCGTACTCCTCGGAGATGTGCGGGTCGAGGCCGCTGCCGGAGGCGGTGGCGGCGTCGACGGGCACCCGGGCCGGGTCCACCCCGTTGAACGCGGCGACCTCGGCGCGGCGCCCGGTCACCTGGGCGAGCAGGTCCGGGCTGGTGGGCGCCAGGTTGGAGGCGCCGGAGGCGAGCGCGTCGTGGTTCCCGGCGGAGGGCCGGGACTGGAACCACTCCGGGGCGGGTGCGGCGGTGCCGTCGGCGGCGGTCGTGGTGAAGCCCTGGCCGATCAGCGCGGAGCCGACCTCGCGGCCGTCGACGGTGACCGGCGAGCCGGACGCCTGGTTGGGGAAGAGCGCGCGGGCCAGCCCGGTGACGGCGAGGGGGTAGACGAGGCCCAGCAGCAGGGTGAGGACCAGCAGGGCGCGCACGGCGGCCCCGGTGACCCGCAGCCGGTTGGCGAAGGTGGTGTGCATGGTGATCGGGATCCTCCGGCCCTACAGCCCGGGAACGAGCGAGATGAGCAGGTCGACGAGCTTGATGCCGACGAACGGCGCGACCAGGCCGCCGAGGCCGTAGACGGTCAGGTTGCGGCGGAGCATGCGGTCGGCCGACATCGGCCGGTAGCGCACGCCGCGCAGGGCCAGCGGGATCAGCGCCACGATGATCAGCGCGTTGAACACGACGGCGGACAGGATCGCCGACTCGGGGCTGGACAGCCGCATGATGTTGAGCACGTCCAGGCCCGGGTACACCCCGGCGAACATCGCCGGGATGATCGCGAAGTACTTGGCGACGTCGTTGGCGATGGAGAAGGTGGTCAGCGCGCCGCGGGTGATCAGCAGCTGCTTGCCGATCTCCACGATCTCGATCAGCTTGGTCGGGTCGGAGTCCAGGTCGACCATGTTCCCGGCCTCCTTGGCGGCGGAGGTGCCGGTGTTCATCGCCACGCCCACGTCGGCCTGGGCGAGGGCGGGGGCGTCGTTGGTGCCGTCCCCGGTCATCGCGACCAGCTTGCCGCCGGCCTGCTCCCGCCGGATCAGCTCCAGCTTGTCCTCGGGGGTGGCCTCGGCGAGGAAGTCGTCGACGCCGGCCTGAGCCGCGATGGCCCTGGCGGTGAGCGGGTTGTCGCCGGTGATCATCACGGTGCGGATGCCCATCCGGCGCAGCTCGGCGAACCGTTCCCGCATGCCGGGCTTGACCACGTCCCCCAGGTGGATGACGCCGAGCACTCGGGCGGTGGCGGTGCCGTCGCGCCGGGAGACCTCTCCCACCACCAGGGGGGTGCCGCCCTGCGCCGAGATCCCGTCGACCAGCGTCCCGATCTCCGCCCCGGGGTGTCCGCCGTGCTCCCGGACCCACGCCAGCACCACGGAGGCCGCGCCCTTGCGCAGCGAGCGGTGCCCGCCCGCCTCTTCCAGGTCCACGCCGCTCATCCGGGTCCGCGCGGTGAACGGGACGAACTCGGCGGGTGGGAGCTCCCCGGCGGCGGGGGCGGGCGGTGCGTGCCGCCGCTCGGCCAGCACCACGACGGAGCGTCCCTCGGGGGTCTCGTCGGCGAGCGAGGACAGCCGGGCCGCGCCGGCCAGTTCGGCCTCGGTGACGCCGCGGGCCGGAAGGAACTCGACGGCCTGGCGGTCGCCGAGGGTGATGGTGCCGGTCTTGTCCAGCAGCAGGGTCCCCACGTCACCGGCCGCCTCCACGGCCCGGCCGGACATGGCCAGCACGTTCCGCTGCACCAGGCGGTCCATGCCGGCGATGCCGATGGCGGACAGCAGGGCGCCGATGGTGGTCGGGATGAGGCAGACCAGCAGGGCGCAGAGCACGACCAGCGACTGCTCGGCGCCGGCGTGGACCGCCATCGGCTGGAGGGTGACGACGGCGAGCAGGAAGACGATGGTGAGCGAGGCGAGCAGGATGTTGAGCGCGATCTCGTTGGGGGTGCGCTGCCGGTCGGCGCCCTCGACGAGGCCGATCATCCGGTCGATGAAGGTCTCGCCCGGCCTGGCGGTGATCCGCACCACGATCCGGTCGGAGAGCACCCGGGTGCCGCCGGTGACGGCGCAGCGGTCGCCGCCGGACTCCCGGATCACCGGGGCGGACTCGCCGGTGACGGCGGACTCGTCGACGCTGGCGACGCCCTGGACGACGTCGCCGTCGCCGGGGATGACGTCGCCGGCCTCGCACAGCACGAGGTCGCCGGGGCGCAGCTCGGTGCCGGGCACCCGCTCCTCGGCCCCGCCGGCCGGGGTGGTGATCCGCCGGGCGACCGTGCCGGTGCGGGCCCTGCGCAGCGTGTCGGCCTGGGCCTTGCCGCGCCCCTCGGCGACGGCCTCGGCGAGGTTGGCGAACAGGACGGTGAGCCACAGCCACACCGCGATCGCCCACGCGAACCAGCTCGGGTCGAGGGCGGCGAGCAGGGTGGTGGCGACGGACCCGACCTCCACCACGAACATCACCGGGGTGCGCACCATGACCCGGGGGTCGAGCTTGCGCAGGGCGGCGGGCAGTGAGCGCCACAGCGCCGCGGGGTCGAACAGGCCGCCGCCGACCCGGCCGCTGGGTGTGCCGGGTCCGTTCGCCGGGGCGGAGGTGGGGGCCCGGTCGGGTCCGCCGTCGGCGGGGGAGGTGTCGGCCGGGGTGTGCGACACCGCGGTGTTCATGGCGGGTTCCTTCCGCAGGGCCGGGGGGCGGGTGGGGCCGGTGCCGAGGGCGGGGGTCACCGCAGGCCCTCCGCGAGCGGCCCGAGGGCGAGCGCCGGGAAGTAGGTCAGGCCGGCGACGACGGTCACCGAGCCGACCAGCAGGCCGCCGAAGAGCGGCCGGTGGGTCTGGAGCGTCCCGGCGGTGGCCGGCACCGGGGCCTGGTCGGCCAGCGATCCGGCGAGGGCGAGGACGAACACCATGGGCAGGAAGCGGCCGAGCAGCATGGCCAGGCCGATCGTGGTGTTGTACCAGGGGGTGTCGGCGGCGAGGCCGGCGAAGGCGCTGCCGTTGTTGTTGGCGCCGGAGGTGTAGGCGTACAGCACCTCGGTGAAGCCGTGCGGTCCGGTGTTGAGGATCGATTCCCGGGGGCCGGGCAGGGCGAGGGCGACCGCGGTGAGGCCGAGCACCAGCGCCGGGGTGACCAGGATGTACAGCGCGGCCAGCGTGATCTCCCGGGAGCGGATCTTCTTCCCCAGGTACTCCGGGGTCCGGCCGACCATCAGCCCGGCGATGAAGACGGCGATCACCGCCATCACGAGCATGCCGTACAGGCCGGAGCCGACGCCGCCGGGGGCGACCTCGCCGAGCATCATGCCGAGCAGGGTGATGCCGCCGCCGAGCCCGGTGTAGGAGGAGTGGAAGGAGTTCACCGACCCGGTGGAGGTCATGGTGGTGCTGACGGCGAACAGCGCGGAGCCGCCGACCCCGAAGCGCTGCTCCTTGCCTTCCATCGCGCCGCCGGCGGCCTGCAGGGCGCTGCCGGGGTGGGCGAACTCGACGGCCGTCATGGCGACGACGGCGCCGAGCCAGATGACGCCCATGGCCGCGAGGATGGCGTAGCCCTGCCGGACGTTGCCGACCATGCGGCCGAAGGTGCGCGGCAGCGAGAACGGGATGACCAGCAGCAGGAAGATCTCGAAGAGGTTGGAGACCGGGGTGGGGTTCTCGAAGGGGTGCGCCGAGTTGGCGTTGAACGGGCCGCCGCCGTTGGTGCCCAGGTTCTTGATGGCCTCCTGCGAGGCGACCGGCCCGCCGGGCAGGGTCTGGGTGCCGCCGGTGAGGGTGGTCACCTCGTGCGGGGAGGCGAGGTTCTGGACGACCCCGGTGGCAACCAGGACGAGGGCGGCCACGGTGGACAGCGGCAGCAGGACGCGGACCACGCCGCGGACCAGGTCGGCCCAGAAGTTGCCCAGCTCGCCGGTGCGGGAGCGGGCGAAGCCGCGGACCAGGGCGACGGCGACGGCCATGCCGACGGCGGCGGACAGGAAGTTCTGCACCGCCAGGCCGGCCATCTGGGCGAGGTGGCCCATGGCGGCCTCGCCGGAGTAGGACTGCCAGTTGGTGTTGGAGACGAAGGAGGCGGCGGTGTTGAACGCCTGGTCCGCGTCGATCGGCGCCGTGCCCAGGGAGAGCGGCAGCTGCCGCTGGAGCCGGAGCAGGGCGTACAGGGCCAGCAGGCCGACGAGGGAGAAGGCCAGCACCCCGCGGAGGTAGGCGGGCCAGCGCTGCCCGGTGTCCGGGTCGGCGCCGATCGTCCGGTAGATCCAGCGTTCCACCCGCAGGTGGCGGCGGCCCGAGTAGACGGCCGCCATGTAGTCGCCGAGGGGCCGGTGCACCAGGGCGAGCGCGGCGACGAGCGCGAGGACCTGCAGGGCCGCCGCGGGCACCGCGCCCATCAGAACCGCTCCGGGAAGATCAGCGCCAGCACCAGGTAGCCCAGCAGGGCGACCGCCACGACCAGGCCGACGACGTTCTCGGCGCTCACAGCTTGGTCACTCCCCTGGCCACGACGCCCACCAGCGCGAAGACCGCGATGGTGAGCAGGACGAAGACCGTGTCGGCCATCGTGTTGCTCCTCGATGACGGTGGTGCCCTCCCCGGTGGACGTCCGCCGGACGGGCGGACGGTGGGCGGGGCGCGCCCGCTCGGTGCGGGCACGGATCGAGGAAACCCCTGCTGGAGCGGCCCGGGGACCGTCATTGACGCCCCCCTGACAGCACCGTGCGCGATCTTGACGCGTTATTGATGCGGCGAGATCACCCCGGCAGCGTTTCCACGGCGTTTCGGGAGCGTTTCGGGAGCGTTTCGGAGCGCGCGTGGATCCGGGGCCGGACACGACGACGGGGCGCCCGGTGGTCGCGAGGACCACCGGGCGCCCCGTCGGACGACCTGGCTGCTGTACTCGTGCGGCCGTGGCGCTCAGCGCACCTCGGTGATCTCCGGCCCGCGGCGGAACGGGTCCAGGCTGCCGCCGCTGAACCGCGAGGCATTGCCCTGGCCCTGCGCCTGGGCGTCCTGGCCCGGCGCCCCGGTCGGACGCCGCCGGGTGCCGCCGTCCGCCACCATCTGGGCGTCCTCCGGCAGGCGCAGCACGATCGGGTCGCGCGGGGCCATCGGGGCGTCGCCGCGGACCACCACCGTGCCGCGGAAGACCCCCTCCAGCACCTCGGAGCTCTCCGGCTGGACGGCGGCCTGCCCGGAGATCACCCCGCGCAGGAACCAGCGGGGCCCGTCGCACCCGACGAAGCGCACCAGCTGCACACCGCTGGAGCCGTCCGGCAGGCGGACCGGCACCCGGGCGCGCAGCTCCAGGCCGAGCGGGCCGTCGACCGGGTCCGCCGTCCCGCCCTGCTTGCTGATGCCGGCGGCGATCTCCTCGCGGATCTCCGACCACAGCCCCTCGGAACGCGGCGCGGCGAACGCCTGGAGCTGGATGGCGCTCTGCCCGAGCACGATGGTCGCGGCCACGATGGAGTCCCCGGCGACCTCGACCCTCAGCTCCATCCCCTCGACTCCGGGGACCAGCAGCCCACCGAGGTCGACCCGGCCCTCGCCGGGCTCGTCCACCTCGGAGATGTCCCACGGGCCGTCGGGTCGCGGCGCGGGGGGCAGCCCGACACGACGCGGAGCGTCCTCGGTCTCCTCCTTGCCTTCCTCCTCGACCTGCTCGCCCGAGCGCTCGGCGCCCTCAGCGAGCCGGTCGTCGGCATCCTGCCTGCGACGACGACGGAACACGTCACTGTCCTTCCCGATCGGCGCCCGGGAACGTCATTCCCCGGCTTCGCGCATGCTAGTCGCGGCGTGTCCCCCGGTCGACCCGAAGCCACCCGCCCCTCGAACGGATTCGGGCAGCTCGGCCACCTCCTGGAACCAGGCCCGCTCCACCCGCTGGAGCACCAACTGGGCGATCCGGTCCCCGCGCCGGAACTCCACCGGCTCCCTGGGGTCCAGATTGACCACCACGACCCTGATCTCCCCCCGGTACCCCGCGTCAACCGTACCCGGGGAGTTCACCAGTGCCACCCCGCAGCGCGCGGCGAGACCGGAACGGGGGTGCACGAACGCCGCGAACCCCTCCGGCAGCGCGATCGCCACCCCGGTCGGCAGCACGGCCCGCTCCCCCGGCGCCAGCGTCGCGTCGACGGCCGTCACCAGATCGGCACCGGCATCACCCGGATGGGCGTATCCGGGCAGCGGCAGGTCGGGATCGAGCCGGCGCACCAGCACCCGGACCGGTTCGGACATCAGGAGTTCACCTCGAAGATCCTGGTCATGCTGCGGATGGACTCCGGGTCGCGGGCGGCCGCGGCCACCTCCTCGGCCCGGCCGTGGGCGGTGAAGTGGGCCAGGCCCACCCGGACGAACAGCGCCCGGGCGACCACCGCGAGCGGGCCGTCCGGGGAACCGGTCCGCCCCTCCGCCTCCGCGTGGATCTTACGGCCCTGCACGCCGGTGCAGCGGGCCGTCAGGTGCAGCGCGGTGCCCAGCGGCACCGGCGCGCGGTAGTCGGTCTCCAGCCGGGCGGTCACCGAGGTGGTCATCAGCAGCCAGTTCAGCGAGCCGAGCGTCTCGTCGAGCGCCGCCGCCAGCATTCCGCCGTGGGTGATGCCGGGTGCGCCCTGGTGCTCCGTGGTCGGCGTGAAGACGGTGTGCACGCTCACCCCCTCGCCGGCCCGGACCACCAGGCGCAGGCCGCCGGGCGCGCGCGGGCCGCAGCCGAAGCAGCCGTCGTAGTGCGGCCCCAGCACGCTGCCCGGAGGCGGGGCGTTGGGGTGCCGACGGGGCGGCGCCGGCGGCGCCGGCGCCCGCTCCCCCGGTGGCGGGCCGTCCGGGCCGGCAGCGGCCCCGGGAGCCGGCACGGGGCCGGACGCGTCGGTCGGCCCCGTTCCGTCGGCGGGCATGGTCATCCGGTCGAGTCCTCTCCTGACGTGGCCGGTCCGCCGCGCGGCCGACCGGCCGACCGGCCCACCACGCGGAGCCACGGGAGCCCACGGGGACGGCGGCGTGCGTGGTCCGGAGGTTACCCGCGAGTCAGTTGGCGAGGAAGGGCGCCGGCGGGCGGATCGGCCCCCGGTGGAGCGGCCGCGGGCCCACCGGCCGGCGTCAGCCCGACAGGGGGGAGAATGGGCCCGTGTACGACGAACGCCTCACCGTGCCCGCGTCCTGGTGGGCGCTGATCCTGCTGCCGGGCGTCTCCCTGGCCCTGGTACTGCTGCTGTTCGGCCCGGTGCCGGCGCTGATCGGCTTCGCCGCCGGCTGCGTCGGCACGGCGATCGCGCTGACCTCCTACGGCGGGGCGCGCATCCGGGTCGTCCGGGACCTCCTGGTCGCCGGGGACGCCCGCATCCCGGTGACCGCGCTCGGCACGCCCGAGCCGCTGACCGACCCGGAGGAGGCCCGCGCCTGGCGGATGCACCGCGCCGACCCGCGCGCCTTCATGCTGCTGCGCAGCTACGTCCCGACGGCCTGCCGGGTGCCGGTGGAGGACCCGGCGGACCCCACGCCGTACCTCTACCTGTCCACCCGCAACCCCCGACGGCTGGCCGAGAGCCTGGTGCGGGCCCAGGAGGCCGCCCGCTCCGGCACCGCGGGCCCCGCGGACTGAGGCCGATCCGGGTGGGCCGTCCGGGGGGTGGTCCGCCTCGGTGGTGGCCCCACCCGGGTGGCGCCGTCCGGATCTCGCGCATGCCCTCAGCGCCCCGACGGGGCGCTCACCCCCCGCCCGGCGCGACCCGCCCCTGCCGCAGGTCCGCCCTGACCCGCTCGCCGAGCCGCCGGGTGTCCCTGCGGTTGACCGTGGCGCCCAGCACGGCGCCCACCATGAACGGCACCAGGGTGGTGACCTCGCGGCCGGTCCGCCGCAGCAGGGCGACGCGCACCCGGTGCCTGAGCGGGTTGGAGACCGCGCCCGCCACCATCGCCGGCCGGGTCAGCTGAACCCCCCGGTAGTCTGCCCACGCCGACACGTACGCGGTCGCCCGGTCGGTCAGCGTGCCGGCCGCCGGCCGCCCGTAGACCTCGCGCAGCTCCGCGATCAGCTTGATCTCGATCGCCGCCACCGACAGCGTCTCGGCCGCCAGCTCCACCGGCATGCTGAGCGGCTTCGGCAGCGCCGCCCACGCCCCCAGGGCGCCGCCCACGCCGGCGCTGGCCCGCGCGGCGGACCTCACCAGCACCTCGGCCAGCTCCTCGGTGTCCAGCCCGGGGTGGTGCGCCCGCAGCGTGGGCGCGTCGCGCACCGGAATCCGCGGAGCGACCTGGAGCAGCCGGTCCGCCAACCTGCCCAGGCCCACGCCGCCGACCCGCCCGGCCACCCGGCCGGCGCCTCCGACGGCCCGGGCTCCGCCGGCCAGCGCGCCCGCCAGACGGGCCGCCAGGGCACCGCCGCGCCCACCCGCCGTGGACCGGCCCACCGGGGCGATCCGGGCGATCCGCCGGGCCGCACCGGGCCGCCTGGCGGGTCCGCCGGGCACGCCCGCGGCCTCTTCCCCGTCCTCCTCGGCGGCCCGCCCGTCGTCCTCGCTGGTGGCGGCGATCGCCGCCACCAGTTCGTCGACGTCCTCAGGCACGGCACCGCCACCGGCCGGCCCGGGGCTCCGCTCCCGCTCGGGATCGCCACCGGGCCCCGTGGCCGGGTCGGATCGGGAGGGACCCGCCCCGGGGCGCCTGAACCTGCCACCGCCGCCTGACCGGAAGATCTCCATGACCCTCCGGGTACCCGCGGTCAGGCCGCGCAGTCGCGGCAGACCGGCTGGCCGTTCTTCTCGCCGGCCAGCTGGCTGCGGTGGTGCACCAGGAAGCAGGTCGAGCAGGTGAACTCGTCGGCCTGCCGGGGCAGGACCCGCACGGACAGTTCCTCGTTGGACAGGTCCGCGCCCGGCAGCTCCAGGGACTCGGCCTGCTCGAACTCGTCGACGTCGACGGAACCGCCCGACTTGTCGTTCCGCCGAGCCTTGAGTTCCTCGATGCTGTCCTCGTTGAGCTCGTCGTCGGTCTTGCGTGGAGTGTCGTAATCCGTAGCCATGCTGCTTCTCCCCCTCCGGGTCCATGAGTTGTTCGGCGCAGGAGTAACGCGCGAGAAGCCGGACTTGTGCCCGACCCGAGGCGGAGATTTTGCCTCACATCCGTGTCTGTTACTCGGGCGACACCCGCACGCCCCCTCCGAAGAGGTGACCTGTGCTCGGCGCCGGACCGGAAGGGTACGCCCCGACGCCCGCCTGAGCCACTCGACCGGGTGATTCCCGGGACCCGAGGTGAGGAAAACAACACGCCTTCCGCCCGACCCGTGGCCGACGCGGTCCCACGCACGGCCCGAGGCCGCCGGACCGGGCTCCTGCGACCCGGCCCATCGGGCCGCGACGACGACGGCGGATCCCCCTATTCGGGGGCCGTCGCGGAATTACCGATCTCGTTCTCCCGCGGCCCCTCGCGCGCGGCGAGTGTGGAGCATACCCGACCCCGCCCGGCAATACTCCGCGAAGAAGTCGCCGCTCATCGCCGGAGCCGGCGGATCAGCCCTGCGGCAATCCCACCCGCATCACCAGGCCGCCCTCGGCACGCGGCTCCGCCTCGATCCGCCCGCCGTGGGCGCGCACCACCGAGCGCACGATGGAAAGCCCCAGACCCACGCCCTTGTCACTGCGCGTGCGATCGTTGCGCAACCGGCGGAAAGGCTCGAAGAGGTTGTCCACCTCGTACGCCGGCACCACCGGACCGGAGTTCGCGACCACCAGCAGGGCGTGCCCGGCCGACTGCAGGGTCACCGCCTCCACCCAGCCGCCCTCGTGGTTGTAGCGGATGCCGTTCTGCAGCAGGTTCAGGGCGATCCGCTCCAGCAGCACGCCGTTGCCCTGCACCGTGGCCGGCTCCAGGGAGGTGCGCACCTCCACACCGCGCTCCCGGGCCTCCGCCCGGGTCTGCTCCACGGCCCGCCGCCCGACCTCCGCCAGGTCGACGGGCTTGCGCTCGACGACCTGGTTCTCGCTGCGCGCCAGCAGCAGCAGGCCCTCCACCAGCTGCTCGCTGCGCTCGTTGGTGGCCAGCAGGGTGCGGCCGAGGTGCTGCACCTCGGGGGTGACGTCCGGATCCGCGAGCGTCACCTCCAGCAGGGTGCGGTTGATCGCCAGCGGGGTGCGCAACTCGTGCGAGGCGTTGGCGACGAACCGGCGCTGCGAGTCGAACGCGGTGTCGAGGCGGTCGAGCATCTCGTCGAAGGTGTCGGCCAGCTCCTTCAGCTCGTCGTCCGGACCGTCCAGCTCGATCCGCCGGTGCAGGTCCGAACCGGCCACCTGCCGGGCGGTGCGGGTGATCCGGCCGAGCGGCTGCAGCACCCGGCCGGCCATCATGTAGCCGAACAGGAACGCCACCACCGCGAGCAGCACCAGCGCGGTCAGCGACTGCTGGAGCAGCGAGCGCAGCGCCGCGTCCCGCTGCTGCTCCTGCACGGAGCGCAGGTACTCCTGGAACTGCTCGGCGGTGAACAGCTGGGTGAAGTCCGGGTTGGTGTACAGCAGGTCCGACGGGAGCTGGATGTCGATCCGCTGGCTCCGCAGACTGCTGTTGACCAGCAGGTACACCAGGGCCAGCAGCACCACCCCGGCGACCAGGAACATGCCGCCGTACAGCAGGGCCAGCCGGAACCGGATGGTCGGGCGGAACCACGGCTGGTACGGCTCCGGCTCCGCCGGACCGGGCATCTGCGGCGGGTGCGGCGGCTGGGGCGGGCGGGGCGGTGGGGACTGCGCGGGTGGTGTCGTCGTCATGCGGGGCTCAGATCCGGTAGCCGGAACCGGGCACGGTGAGGATCACCGCGGGCTCGCCCAGCTTGCGGCGCAGCGTCATCACCGTCACCCGGACCACGTTGGTGAACGGGTCGGTGTTCTCGTCCCACGCCTTCTCCAGCAGCTGCTCCGCGGAGACGACGGCGCCCCCGGCCCGCAGCAGCACCTCCAGCACGGCGAACTCCTTGGGCGCGAGGTGCACCGGGCGGCCGTCGCGCACCACCTCCTTGCGGCTGGGGTCCAGCCGGATCCCGGCGCGCTCCAGGACGGGCGGCAGCGGGTGGGTGGCCCGCCGGCCCAGCGCCCGCACCCGGGCGATCAGCTCGGAGAAGGCGAAGGGCTTGGGCAGGTAGTCGTCGGCGCCCAGCTCCAGGCCCTCCACCCGGTCGCTGACGTCGGCGGAGGCGGTCAGCATGAGCACCCGGGTGGCCAGGCCCAGGGCGACGACCTCCCGGCAGACGTCGTCGCCGTGCACCAGCGGCAGGTCGCGGTCGAGCACCACGACGTCGTACTCGTTGACCCGGACCCGGTCCAGGGCGGCCTGGCCGTCGTAGACCACGTCCACGGCCATGGCCTCCCGGCGCAGCCCGGTGGCCACGGCGTCGGCGAGCAGCTGCTCGTCCTCGACTACGAGTACCCGCACGGCTCTTCGTCCCTCCTGCCCCGGGATCCGGCGCGTCCCGGCCTTCCCCTCCATCCTGCCGCACCGCTGGTCAAGCCCCGGTAAGCGCCGGCGGCCCCGGACGCCGCACGCCGGCGGCGCACCGGTCAGGGGCGGGCCGGACCGTGCGGCGGCGGTGCGGCGGCGGTCACGCGCGAATTTCCCCGGACGATATGTTTCCCCGCTGGATTACGGGGGGATGACGAGGGCACACCCGCTCGGCCGCCGCCCCGGACCGGCATGCCCCGTTCCCCCCGTGCCACGTTCCGTGGCGCCGCGGCGTCGCGCGCGTGCGTCTGTCATCCGCATCACAACACTCGGGACGGAGGCTGCCGTATGGACGCGTTCACCACTGGCATCCTGGAGCGCATTCGGGAGACCGAGCAGGGCCTCCACCGCGCGCAGGAGACCGGCGACGACTTCCTCGCCGAGGTCGAGCGGGGAGAGCTGGAGGACCTCATCCGGCTCGCCAACGACCACGGGATCAGCGTCCTGCCGCAGGTCGCCTGAGCGGTCGCGGGGTGACGCCCAGGGCGTCGCCGCGCGACCGGCGCCAGTCGTCGTCGACGTCGATCGGCCCGGCACCCCGAACGGGGCGCCGGGCCGAGGCGTGTCCGGGGCGGCCGGACGGGTCAGCCGCGGTCGGCGGCCGAGCCCGGGGCCTCGGTGTCGCCGTCGTGCCACGCCCCGAGCTCGTCCAGGCGGGCGCTGAGCCAGCCGTGCAGCTCGGGCGCGGCCGCCACCAGGAACTCCGTGGAGGGCTCCGGGCTCCGGTGCCCGGTCACCACCGCGCCGGCCTCCCGGGCGATCAGCGCGCCGGCGGCGAAGTCCCACGGTTGCAGGCCGCGCTCGTAGAAGCCGTCCAGCCGGCCACAGGCGAGGTCGCACAGGTCCACGGCCGCCGCGCCCTCCCGGCGGACGTCGCGCAGCCCGGGGATCAGCTGGGCCAGCACGGCCGCCTGGTGGGTGCGCCGGTGCCGCAGGTACCCGAATCCGGTGCCGACCAGGGCCTCGCCCAGCGGTGGGGCGACGCCGAGGGAGATCGGCGCGCCGCCCAGGCGCGCGCCGCCGCCCAGCACGGCGGTGAAGGTCTCGTCGCGCGCGGGCACCCGCACCACGCCGGCGACGGTCACCCCCTCGACCTCCACCCCGATGCTGACCGCCCAGGTGGGGCGGCCGTAGAGGTAGTTGACCGTGCCGTCCAGCGGGTCCACCACCCAGCGCACCGGGGAGTCGGCGGCCCCGGCCGCGGCCTGGCCGGAGGTGCCCTCCTCGCCGAGGATCCGGTCGTGCGGCCGGCGGTCGCGGATGGTCGACACGATCAGGCGTTCCGCCGCGACGTCCATCTCGGTGACCACGTCGACGGAGCTGGACTTGGTGGCGGCGACCTTCAGGTCGGCCGGTCGACCGGTCAGCAGCAGTTCGCCGGCGGCCAGGGCGGCCGCCTCGGCTATCGCGAGCAGCTCTCCGGGCGAGGGCGGGGCGGTGGACTCGGTGGTCGTCGTGTGCTCGCTCATGCCTGGGCCTTCCCCTCGCCGGCCGCGCCGGAGGCGTCCGGACCGTCCTGTCCCTGTGCCTGTCCCTGTTCCTGTCCGCCCTGGGCGGCCAGCCGCCGGCGGGCAGCGGCGCGGTCCCAGCCCGCGCCGGCCGCGGCCGGCAGTTCGCCGCGCAGGTTGGGGCAGCAGCCCACGGGACACACGTCGTGGTGCGCGCCGAGTCGGCCCAGCGCGCACGGCGCCACCGGCCGACCGCGCAGCGCGGCGGCCCGCTCCAGCACCAGTTCCCGGATGGCGGCGGCGAACCGGGGGTCGGCTCCGACGGTGGCGGCCCGGCTGGCCGGCAGCCCCAGCTCGGCCGCCTTGGCCCGGGCCTCGGTGTCGAGGTCGTACTTGACCTCCATGTGGTCCGAGACGAAGCCGATCGGCACCATCACCACACCCGGCACCCCGCGCCCGTGGAGCTCCTCCAGGTGGTCGCAGATGTCCGGTTCCAGCCACGGGACGTGCGGGGCCCCGCTGCGGCTCTGGAAGACCAGCTGCCAGGGGCGGTCGGCGACGCCGGTCGCCTCGGCGACGGCGCCTGCCACCAGTTCGGCGACGTCGCGGTGCTGCGCCAGGTAGGCGCCGCCGGGGGTGTGGGTGTCGCGGGCCGGGTCGTCCGGGGCTCCGGAGGAGTCGGCGTAGGCGGTGGGGATGGAGTGGGTGGTGAACACCAGGTGGGCCCCGTCGCGCACCTCCTCGGGCAGTTCGGCGAGGGCCGCGAGGGTGTTGTCCACCATCGGGCCGACGAAGCCGGGGTGGTTGAAGTAGTGCCGCAGCTTGTCCACCTCGGGCCAGGCCAGGCCCTCCGGCGGATCGGTGGCGAGCACCCCGGCGAGGTCCTCGCGGTACTGCCGGCAGCCCGAGTAGGAGGCGTAGGCGCTGGTGGCGACGGTGATCACCCGGCGGGCGCCGGAGGCGGCGATCTCCCGCATGGTGTCGGCCAGGTAGGGCGCCCAGTTGCGGTTGCCCCAGTAGACCGGCAGGTCGAGGCCGTGGGCGCGGAAGTCGTCCTCCAGGGCCGCGATCAGGGCCTTGTTCTGGGCGTTGATCGGGCTGACCCCGCCGAACATGAAGTAGTGCTTGCCGACCTCGGCGAGGCGCTCGCGCGGGATGCCGCGCCCCGCGGTGACGTTCTCCAGGAAGGGCACGACGTCCTCGGGCCCCTCGGGGCCGCCGAAGGAGAGCAGCAGCAGCGCGTCGTAGGGGGAGGCGTCGGGGCGGGCGGAGCCGGCGTCCCCGGACGGTGCGGTGGCGTCGTCCGGACCCGCGGCGGAGGGGAAGGGGGTGGGGAACGCATCGGGCATGTCTCGCATCCTGCCATCCCCGCTCCGGGCCGCACGCCCGGGCCCGCGCGTACGGGCGACGCCGGCCGCCGCGCCGGGGCCCGGCCGGAAAAGGCGGAAGAAATCGTTTGCACGGCGCCTTAGCCTGTATCGGTCGAGCGTTTCCGCTCCCCCTCCACCACCCCGCCAGCGCGAGGCCGGCGCCCGTCCGGCCCCTCCCGTCACTTCGGAGCCCCCGTGCCCAGTCCCTACCGCGAGATATTCCGCGCGCCCGGAACCCTCGGCTTCTCCTCCGCGGGCTTCGTGGCCCGCATGCCGGTGTCGATGCTCGGCATCGGCGTCGTCACCATGCTCTCCGCGCGCGAGGGCGCCTACGGGCTCGCCGGAGCGGTGTCGGCCACCCTGGCGCTGGCCGCCGCGGTGATCGCCCCGCAGATCTCCCGCCTGGTGGACCGGCACGGGCAGCGCCGGGTGCTGCTGCCGTCCTCGGCGCTGGCGCTGGCCGGGGTGGTCGGCCTGCTGCTGTGCGCGCGCCTGGACGCGCCGTCGTGGACCCTATTCCCGTTCGCGGTGCTGGCCGGCAGCGCGCCCAACATGGGCGCCATGGTGCGGGCCCGCTGGGTCGAGGTGCACCGGGGCACGCCTCGGCTGCACACGGCCTACTCCTTCGAGGCCGTGCTGGACGAGCTGACCTTCATCCTGGGTCCGATCGTGTCGGTGTGGCTGTGCACCCAGGTGTTCCCGGAGGCCGGGCCGGCCGCGGCCGGCGTCCTGCTGGCCGTGGGCGTCACGCTGTTCGTGGCGCAGCGGCGCACCGAGCCGCCGGTGCGGGCCCGGCTCCGGGACGCGGCCGGCGCCGCGGACGGGGACGGCGACGGCGGGTCGGCGATCCGCAGCGCCGGCCTGCGGCTGCTGGTGGTGACGTTCCTGGCCACCGGCGCGATCTTCGGCGCGGTGGACGTGACGGTGGTGGCGTTCGCGGACGAACTGGGCCAGACGGAGTGGGCGAGCGTGGCGCTGGCCTGCTTCGCCGGCGGCAGCTGCCTGGCCGCCCTGCTGTTCGGCCTGCTGAAGCCGTCCGGCCCGCCGGCCCGCCGCTTCCAGCTGGGCGTGCTGGCGATGGCGCTGGGCACGGTGCCGCTGCTGTTCGTCACCAACCTCCCGCTGCTGTCCGCCGCCGGCTTCCTGATGGGGCTGTGCATCTCGCCGACCATGATCACCGTGACGGCGCTGACCGAGCGGCTGGTGCCGCCGAGCAAGCTCACCGAGGGCATGACGTGGACCACGACCGGGCTCGCCGCGGGGGTGGCGGCCGGTTCCTCGGTGTCGGGCTGGGTGATCGACGGCTACGGCGCCCGGACGGCCTTCTGGGTGCCGGTGGCCGCCGCGGCGATCGCGGCCGTCCTGGCGCTGCTGGGCGGCCGCCTGCTGACCCCGCCGAAGCGGGAGCCGTCTGTGCCGGTGGCGTCCGGGGGGCCGTCGGGATCCGACGGGGAGGTCCGCGACGAGCTGCCGGCGGGCTCGGGGGCCGGCGCCGCGGCGGCGCCGGCCGGGCACGCCGTGGACGACGGCGGGCGCTGAGGCGCCCGGCCCGGGCTCAGGACCCGGCGCCGGCGGCCGATCGGGCGCCGGTGACCGCCTCGGCGTCGCCGCCGGAGCCGGCGTCGGTGCCGGAGGCGGCGCCCTGGTCCGTCGAGTCGTCCGGGGCGGCCCCGCCGTCGGTCCCGCCGGTGGTCTCCTCGGTGCCGGGGGTGTCGGCGCCCTCGGTGGGGGCGGCGCCGGTGTCGGTGCCCGGCCCCGGGCTCCCGGTGGCCTCCTCGGGCTCCTGGTCGTCGCCGGTGTCCTGGCCGGTGTCGCCGGCGGAGCCGTCGGAGGGCGCCGGGGAGGGCGTGGCGGCCGGCTCGCTCCCCGCGGAGGAGTCCGGGTCGGTGGGGGTGGCCGAATCCGAGGAGGCGGCCTCCGGCTCGGCGGACGACGGCTCCGGGTCCGGCTGGTCGCCGCCGGAGCCGGTCGGGTCGGCGGAGGGGGACGCCGGGTCGGACCCGGTCCCCGCGGGCGGCTCGGGCCGCGAGTCGCCGCCGGACCGCCACACCGAGGCGATGGACGGCCCGTCGGCGCGGTCGGTGCCGAACCAGCTGGCCATGGAGCCGCCCGAGGCGACCTCCAGCACGGTGATGCCGACCACGGCGGTCAGGAAGACGGCGGCCGCGGTGGTCCCCCGGCGTCGCCAGCCGCCGGCACCGCTCCGCTTCCCGACGGCGCACTCCGGCGCGGCGGGCCCCTCGCCCGGCTCCCCCACCACCGGCAGCGGCAGGGTCTCGCCGGGGGCGGCCGGCGCGGTGGCGCGCCGATGACCGGCGGTCCGGCCGAGCCGGCTGCGGGCGCGGGTGAACGCGTGCTGGATGGTGGCGGTGCCGATCGTGGCGCACACGCTCACCACCGCGGCGCCGGCGAAGGTGCCGTACACGCCGAGGCCGGAGGCCGCCACCGCGCCGATGACCGCGGCCAGCGCGCTGGCCGTCACCTGGGTGGGGCTGAGCTCCAGTTTGGTCCGCTTCTCCTCGTCGTCCATGTCCTCCCTCAGGTTCCCTCGCTCGGCCGGAGCCCGAACGGGCGATTTCCATCAGATAGGAACGATGGCACGTGACTAACGTTCCAAAAGCGGACAATCTGTGAATCAAATCACCAATTGTTCTGTCACGTCACATCTGTCGCGGATCACATTCCGACCGGACGCCAACTCCCGCCCCGTCAACTGCCCTGCGGCAACCCGCCGTCCATCGCGATGCTCCCCACTTCATGGGCCGAATGGAGTACTGTGGGTACGTCTGGACCGCCGACGGCTCCACGGATCCGCCCACAGCGCCGAGAGCCCCGGACGGCACCCAGGACGGTCAGGCATTGTCGAGGAGGGGAGCGAACCGGTGCGGTGCGGTCGGCACCGGAACCGGCACAAGCTCGTAACCGTGCCACACCACGCGGTCGGTCGTACAGCGGCGACACGCCGGGTCACCGGCCAAGGTGGTGGCGGGTCGGGCCCGGGCAAGTCACACTCGTAACAGGAGTAGCGACACAGGTGACGTCGGCAGGCACCACCCGGGAGGTCCCCATGCCCGAACTGCGTGTCGTGGCCGTCAGCAACGACGGCACACGGCTGGTGCTGAAGGCTGCCGACAACACGGAGTACACCCTCCCGATCGACGAGCGGCTGCGCGCCGCCGTCCGCAACGACCGCGCCCGGCTCGGCCAGATCGAGGTCGAGAGCCACCTCCGCCCCCGGGACATCCAGGCCCGGATACGAGCGGGCGCCACCGCCGAGGAGGTCGCGCAGCTCGCCGGCATCTCCGTGGAGCGGGTGCGGCGTTTCGAGGGGCCGGTCCTCGCCGAGCGCGCCTTCATGGCCGAGCGGGCCCGCAAGACGCCGGTCCGCCGGCACGGCGAGAGCAGCGGGCCCCAGCTGGGCGACGCGGTCGCCGAACGGCTGCTGCTGCGCGGCGCCGACCGGGACAGCGTGCAGTGGGACTCCTGGCGGCACGACGACGGCACCTGGCAGGTCACCCTGTCCTTCCTGGCCGGCGGCGAGCAGCACCTGGCGACCTGGACGTACGACCCGCCCCGGCGGCTGGTGCAGGCCAGCGACGACGAGGCGCGCTCCCTCATCGGGGAGACGCTGGAGGCCGTCGAGCCCAGCTACCCGTTCGTGCCGAGGATCGCCCGGCTGCCCCGGGTGGACCGCTCGGTTCCCCGGCCGGACCGCTCCGGCGAGCGGACCGCGGCCGGCGCCGTCGCGGACCCGGCGCGCGAGCAGGTCGACCTCCCGGACGAGGACCACGACGCGCTGACCAGCCTGCTCGACGTGGTGCCCGGGCTGCGCGGGGAGATGGCGGTGCCGGACGGCGCCACCGAACCGGTCGAGTACCCCGAGACGGCAGAGCAGCCGCCGGCGGTGGGCGCCGGCTCCGCCTACGCGGACGTGCTGATGCCGCGTTCGGTCAGCCCGCACCGGGAGCGCCTGGTCGGCACCACCGACCGGCAGGCCGAGGCGGACGGCGTCCTGCCCGGCCGCCGGGCCACCGTGCCGAGCTGGGACGAGATCGTCTTCGGTTCCCGCCGCAAGAACCAGGACTGACGCACCGCCGGGGCCGCCCTCCCCGACCGCCGCGCGCCGCGCGGAACGGTCGGCGACGGGCGGCCCCGTGCCGTGTACCCGGCCCCTGCCCGGCAGGCACTGCCCGCCGGTGCCCTACCCCCGCTCGGGCCCGGTGGCGACCGGCCGGTCCCCGGACGCCGTCCACTCGCTCCACGACCCGACGTACAGGGCGGCCGGCACGCCCGCGGACCGCAGCGCCAGCACCTCCAGCGCGGCGAACACCCCCGAGCCGCAGTAGGCCCCCACCCGCGGCTCCGCCTCGGGCGCCGGCCGGGCACCCCCCGGCTCCGCCCCCGACCGGCGGGCCACGTCCGCCGCGTCCGGGCCGGCGCCGCGGGGAGCGGCGTCGATGGAGGCCGACTCCTCCCGCGCGGAGACCGTCAGCTCCCACGGCACCCCGGCCGCCGTCACCCGCTCCACGAACCGGCTGACCAGCGTCTCCGGGGGCAGCACCCGCCCCATCGGGTCCAGCAGCTCCCCCGCCGGCAGGTTGATCGCCCCCGGCACGTGCCCGGCCACCGGGTCCACCGGCTCCACCTCGCCCCGGTACCGCTCCGGGGCCCGGGCGTCCAGCAGCAACCCGCGGCCCGCGGCCAGCCGGGCCGCCCCGTCCGCGTCCAGCACCGGCATCCCGCCCGGCACGGCGACGAAGTCCCCCTCCGCGGCGGGCGCCGGCTCCGCGGTGAGCGGCTGCCCGGCGGCCTCCCAGGCGGCGAGGCCGCCGTCCAGCACCCGCACCGAGTGGTGGCCGAACCAGCGCAGCGTCCACCACAGCCGCGCGGCCGCCGCCGAACCGCCGCCGTCGTCGTAGACCACCACGTCCGCCCCGGCCCGCACCCCGGCGCGCCGCATCGCCGCCGCGAACGCCTCCGCCCCCGGCAGCGGGTGCCGGCCGGCGCTCCCCGGCGGGCCGCACACCTCGGTGTCGAGGTCGACGAACCGGGCACCGGGCAGGTGGCCGCGGGCGTGGCGCTCGGCGCCCTCCCCGGGGGGAGCGCCGAGCCGCCAGCGCACGTCGAGCAGGACGGGGACGCGGTCCGGCACGCCCGAGGCGAGGTCGGCGGCGAGTTCCGGCACGGAGATCAACGGCTGCATGCCGGCCATTGTGCCGCCCCGGCCGACCCTCCGGGCGGCGCCGGTGCGGCGCCGCCCGGCGTGGCGCCCCGACGGCGGCTGACCGGACGTCAGCCCTCCCGGCCGCGCCACCCGGTCGACGCTGGCCAGCGGCCCCCTCCTCCCCCATCCGTCCCTGGCGAACCACCCGATTCGAACGTCGTGGGAGTGGACGCCTCACCCCCGGGGAAGGGTGGCAGTGACCGCGGCGCCCGGAGCCGTGCCGCCCCGCCACACCCCGGGGTCGCACGCGCCCTCCCCGCCGCGAAACGCCGACCCGCCGTCACCACGGCCGGCGCGGGCGCGTCGGAGGGCACCGGCCCCCACCACGGGGCGCCCGGCCGCACGCGGTCGGAGCGCCGCCCGAGGGGAACCGCCGGCGCCACGCCTCCGGCGGCACCCCGCCCGGCGCGGCGGTGCGAGGCGGCACGGCACGTCGAGAAGCGTCCGGCGAGATCAGGTGGCAGCATCGGCTGTGGTGCTCGTCGGCGCTGACCCGAGACGAGGAGACACGGATGAGTCAGGCACCACCCCCGCGCCAGCAGGGCACCCCGTGCTGGGTGAGCCTCTCCACACGGGAACCGGACGCCGCCGAGGCCTTCTACGGCGGCCTGTTCGGCTGGACCTTCGCCCCCGGCCCGAAGGAGGTCGGGGACTACCGGGTCGCCCTGCGCGACGGCAAGCGGGTCGCCGGGCTCGCGGCCGTCACCGGCGCCCGACGGGTCCCCGTCGTGTGGACCACCTACCTGGCCGCGGACAGCGCGGACGAGATCGCCGAGCGCATCCGCGAGTGCGGCGGCACCGTCGCCGTCGGCCCGCTGGACGCCGGCCCGCACGCCCGCACGGTGCTGGCGGCCGACCCGCAGGGCTCGATGCTGGGCGTGTGGGAGGCCCACCGCATGATCGGCGCGGACGTGCTCGGCGAGCCCGGCAGCGTGGTGTGGAGCGAACTGGTGACCCGGAAGACCAGCGACGTGCTCTGGTTCTACGAGCGGGTCTTCGACCTGCACGCCGAACCGGTCCCCGAGGAGGCCGACCACGTCCACCTCGTTCCCCCCGGCGGCGACACCCCGGTGGCCGGAGTGCACGGCAGCGCGGAGGACTTCCCGGACGACGGGGCGCCGTTCTGGATGGTGCACTTCGGCACCGCCGACACCGACGCGTCGGTGCACCGCGCCGTCGAACTCGGCGGCCGGGTGCGCACCGCGCCGCACGACACCCCCTACGGCCGGCGGGCCACCGTCGTGGACCCGGCCGGCGTCCCCTTCGCGCTGATCGCCCGCTGACCGGCCGGCGACGGCGCGTTTTCCTTATTCAGGCCCAACCGATCCCGTCTGACCGATCCCTTTTTCTTTTTCCGATATCCGTCCGCGAATCCGCCCGTTGTTCCGTGCCCCTTCGGCACGGAACAACGGGCGGCGGCGCCCTCAGGTGAGTACCTGCAGCAGCGGGACCAGCTGTTCGGTGGGCGTCATCGAACCGTGCAGGCCCACCATGGAGGTCTCCCCCGGTTCGGCGCGGGAGGCCACCACGGCGACGTCCGCCCGGGCGGCGGCCACCACGTCACCGATCCGCCCGCGCACCCGGTCCGCCACCCGCGGCCCGAACCAGCCGGCCTCGACGGCCTCCTCCCGGCTGGCCACCCACATCTCCTCGCCGAGCACCTCGCTCCACACCGCGAGCACGTCCGCGGCCGCCCCCGGCACCGCGTACACGTGGCGGGCCCGGCCCTCCCCGCCGAGCAGCTCCACCCCGGCGCGCAGCTCCCAGTCCTCGTCGAAGTCGATCCGGCCCTCCTCGGGCACGTCGATCATGCCGTGGTCGGCGGTGACGTACAGCGCCGAGCGCGGCGGGAGCCGCTCGGCCAGCCGCCGGGCGAGGGTGTCCACCCGCATCAGCTGCCCCCGCCACTCGTCGGAGTCCACGCCGTGCTGGTGCCCGGCCCGGTCCAGGTCGCTGTAGTACGTGTACACCAGCGCGCGGTCCGCCCCGGCCAGCAGCGCGGCCGCCGTGTCCATCCGCTCCTCGCCGGACTCGCGCCCCAGGAACGTTCCGCCACTCAGCGCGACCTGGGTCAGCGGGGTGTGCGCGAACATCGGCAGGGAGACCTGCCCGGTGGTGACCCCGGCCCGCTCCAGCAGCCGGAACACCGTCGGGTGCGGCTGCCAGTGCGCCGGCTCCCGCCACGGCTGCCAGCGCAGCTGGTTCATCAGCTCCCGCCGGCCCCCCCGGGCCCCGGGCGCCGCCACCGTGTACCCCACCAGGCCGTGCTCACCCGGCGGCAGTCCGGTGCCGACCGACGCCAGCGAGGTCGCCGTGGTCGCCGGGAAGCCCGCGGTGATCGGCTGGCCGGAACCGGCCAGCGAGGTGTCCAGCAGGGAGGTCAGGAACGGCGCCTCCGCGGGGTGGGCCCGCAGCTGCTCCCAGCCGAGGCCGTCCACCAGGAACACGCAGACCCGGTCGGCCGCCGGCAGCCGCAGCCCGGTGGACGGCCAGGCGTCGCCGGGGCCGGCCGGGAGGTCGAAGCCGTGCACCGCGGCCGGCAGCACGTCGCACAGCGACGCCGTCCCGTAGGCCGGCACGGGGGCGGACAGCAGGTGGGGCGGGGTGGGGCGCGGGGCCGACAGCAGCGGCCGGCCGGTCAGGTCGTCCACCGGCGGATCAGTCCAGCGCCGCGAGCGCGGTGGAGAGCACCCGCGCGAAGTCCAGGGCCTCGGCCACCGCCTCCGGGCCGTCGGCCGCCTCGCTGACCCGCACCTGCACGTCGTCGCCGGCGGCCGTGCCGTGGTAGCCGTGGTCGGCCTCGCAGTTGGGGTCGGGGCAGCGCGCCGGCTCCAGGTCGATGCGGTGCTGGGTGCCCCAGGACACCGTGAGGTAGACCTCGCAGGGCAGCGCGCCGGGCTTGTGCTGCGCCGGGTCGGCCACCATGCGGTTGACCGAGATCGACTTGATCTGGTTCAGCGCCACGGACTCGCTGAGGGTGGTGGCGTACGGCTGCGGCGAGGAACCGTCCGCGCCGTGCTCGTCGGTGTGGCTCACCACGAGCCGGCTGCCGGCCAGCACCAGCACGGTGACGTGCCGGCGCAGCTCGGCGGACTCGAAGGTGGTCTCCTGGTACACGAGGTATGCGCGGACCGGTGCGCCGCCGACCGCGTCCTCCACCGCGTCCGCGACCACCGCGGGGTAGTAGCCGCTGCGCTCGATCGCGGCGCGCAGCCCCTGGGACGTGATACCGGTCTTGGCCATGGCTCTATCCTGGCATCCCCCGGGCGGTGCCGGGTCCGCCGGCCCGGGCACCGGGGTCCGCACCGCCGCGCCGGCGGACGCGCCGGGACCCGCGCGGGGCCCGCGGGAGGCGCGCCGGGGCCGGACGGCGCGCGGCGGGGGCTCCACCGGCGCGGCCGGGAACGGCCGGGCTCAGAACAGCGGCAGGGTGCGGGGCCCGAGATCCGCCCGGGCGGGGGGCGGCGCGACCCGCACCACGACGCCGCCGACGGTCACCCCGCGCCGGGCCACCCGCACCGGATCCAGCTCCACGGCGGTGACCTCGGGCAGGTCCTCCATCAGCCGGGCCAGCCGCAGCAGCAGGTCGCTCAGCGCCGGCACGTCCAGCGGCGGCCCGCCCACCTCGCCGAACAGCAGCGGGGCGGCCCGCACCGACCTGACCAGCGCCGCCACGTCCCGCTCGGTGGCCGGCAGCAGCCGGTGGCCGACGTCCCCGAGCAGGGTCCCCAGCGGCCCGGACAGGCCGAGGGAGAGCACCTCGCCGGCGACCGGATCCACCGTCGCGGCCACCCGCAGGTCCACCCGCCCCGGCGCCGCCGCGTCCGCCGGGCGGCCCTCCGGCCCGCCGCCGGGCCGGGCGGCGTCCGGCCGCGGAGGGCCACCCGGCTCGATTCCGTAGGCGGCGAGCAGCCCCGCGGCGATGGTGTCGTCGACCCGGTGCGGGCGCACCGGCTGGTCCGGCGCCGGGGCCGGACCGAGGCCGGCGAGCACGGAGCGCACCAGGGCCCGGGCGGCCGGTTCGTCCACGCCGTCGAGCCGGGGCACCTGGCCGGGCCGCTCGGCCTCGCGGCGCCAGGCCGCGTGCCGCACCGCCTCGGCCAGCGCCTGCACCGCCCGCTCCGGCGCCGGGAACACCGGGGCGAGGGCGGCGCCCCCCTCGCCCGGAGCCGGAGCCTCGCCCGGAGCCGGCGCCTCGCGCGGGCCGGTGGTCCAGGCCCGGGCCACCAGCAGCGGCCGCCGCGCCCCGCCGGGGGCGTCCGCGCGGGCGCCGCGCACGGCCCGCAGCAGCGCCCCGGCCGGATCCGGGTCCGGCCGGTCCGGGTCCCGGTGGCCCCCGTCCCGGTGGTCGGGGATCCGCTGGTCCGGGGCGGGGGCCGGCCCGGGGACGCCTCCGCCGCGGCGGTGGTCGCCGTCCGGCTCGCCGGTGGCGCCGCCGTCCCAGCCGTAGGGCGGCGCGACGACCGCCAGCACCGCGTCCACCGCCGGATCCTCCAGCGCCCGGGCGACGGCCGCGCGGACCACGTCCGGGTCCGCCGCGGTCGGCAGCTCCACCGGCGGCAGCGGGCGCAGCCCCGCGGACAGGCAGGCGTCGCGGGCGATCAGGCCGAGTGCCCCGGAGTTGCCGACGATGGCGACCCGGTCGCCGTCCGGCAACGGCTGGGACACCAGCAGGGCGACGGTGTCCAGCAGCTGGGTGAGGGTGTCCACACGCACCACGCCGGCCTGCCGGAACAGCGCCGTCACGGTCTCCTCGGGGACCGGTCGGGCCGGCACGGCGTGGCCGGCCGGCACGCTGCCCAGGTGCCGCGCCCCCTTCACCACGACGACCGGCTTGGTGCGGGAGATCCGCCGGGCGAGCCGGGTGAACTTGCGCGGGTTGCCGAAGGACTCCAGGTACATGGCGACCACCCGGGTCGCCGGGTCCTCGGCCCAGTACTGCAGCAGGTCGTTGCCGGAGACGTCCACCCGGTTGCCGACCGACGCGAAGGTGCTCAGCCCCACCCCGCGGCGGGTGGCGGCGTCCAGCAGCGCGGCCCCGATGCCGGCCGACTGGGTGAACAGGCCCACCCCGCCGGGCGCCGGGAGCCCGCGGGCCGGGGTGGCGTTCAGCCGCACCGCCGGATCGGTGTTGACCAGGCCGAAGGCGTCCGGGCCGAGCACCCGCATGCCGTGGGAGCGGGCGAGCCGGACCAGGTCACGCTGGAGCGCCCGCTGCCGGGCCTGCCTCCCCGGGGCCACCGCACCCCCACCCCCCGCCGCCCCGGCGGCACCGCCCGGGCCGGCCGCGGCGTCACCGGCGGCCGGCCCGCCGCCCGACTCCTGCGGGCGCAGCGGCAGGACGATGCCCTGCACCCCCTTGGCGCCGCACTCGACGACCAGCGGCCGGGCCGCGTCCAGGGGGACGGCCAGCACCGCCAGGTCGATCCGGCCCGGCACCTCGGCCAGCGTGGCCGTCGACTCGCCCGGCCCGACCAGGTGGACCGGCCCGGCGAAACCGGCGGCCACCAGGTTGCCGGCCAGCAGCCGGCCGAGGCCGGTGCCCGGGCCGCCCGGCCGCGCCCCGGCGACCACCGCCACCGAGGAGGGGTGCAGCAGCCGCTGCACCGACAGCGCCTCGGCGTGGTGCTCCCGGTCACGCATCACCCGCCGCAGCGCCTCGGTCGGCTCCAGGTCCAGCTCCAGGTGGTAGCTGCCGTCCACGAAGCTGCGCCGCTGGGTGTAGCCGGCGTCGGTGAACACCTTGGTCATCCGGCGGTTGCCGGGCAGCACCTCGGCGATGAAGCGGCGCACCCCGCGCTCCCGGGCCGCCGCCGCGATGTGCTCCAGCAGGGCCGAGGCCACCCCGCGGCCCTGGTGGGCGTCCTGCACCAGGAAGGCCACCTCGGCGACGTCGGTGCGCCCGCCGGCCTCGGCCGGCGGCAGCCGGTCGTAGCGCACGGTGGCGATGAACTCGCCGCCCACCGTCGCGGCCAGGCCGACCCGGTCCACGTAGTCGTGGTGGGTGAAGCGGTGCACGTCGGCGCTGGACAGCCGGGGGTAGGGCGCGAAGAACCGGTAGTACTTGGACTCGTCGGAGACGGCGGCGTAGAAGTCCACCAGGCGGCCGGCGTCGTCGGGCCGGATCGGGCGCACGTGCGCCGCCCCGCCGTCGCGGAGCAGCACGTCCGCCTCCCAGTGCGCCGGGTAGGGCAGTCCGTGGTCGTCCGGGGCCTCGGCGCCGGCACCGGCGCCGCGAGGTCCGCCTGGCTCACCGCTTCCCACGAGGCCGAGGATAGACACCGCGGCGCCCGGCGTCCCCCCGGGCGTCCCCGGGCACCGCGCGGGCGTGGAGCATCCGCCCCGCCGTGTGACACTGGTAGAGACCAATCCGGGTGACGGGGCCCTGGCGCCGAGGCCCGGTCGGTCACGCGTCCTTCGTCACTGGAAAGGCAGCACACCATGGCTGAGCGCCGTGTCACCGTCGGCTGGGCCGAGGGCCTGCACGCCCGTCCCGCCTCCATCTTCGTCAAGGCCGCCACGGCTGCCGGCGTGCCGGTCACCATCGCCAAGGCCGACGGTGCCCCGGTCAACGCGGCCAGCATGCTGGCGGTGCTCGGTCTCGGCGCGCAGGGCGGCGAGGAGGTCGTGCTGGCCTCCGACGCCGAGGGCGCGGACGCGGCACTGGACCGGCTGGCCCGGCTGGTCGCCGAGGGCCTGGACGAGCTGCCGGCCGACTGAGACCGGCTCACGGCCGGGGGCGGGGCGCGCCGCGCCGCACGCCTGGCCCCGTCGCCCGCTCCCCCACGGTCCGGTGGGTCGCCCCAGGCGATCCGCCGGGCCGTGGCGCGTCCAGGCCGCCCTCACCCGCCGGCCGTCAGCCGCCCGCCGGGCCGCCCGGCCGGCGCCACTCGGCCAGCAGCCGGCGTTTCAGCTCCGCGTACTCCCCGTCGGTCAGCTCACCGGCCGCGTGCAGGTCCGCCAGCCGCAGCAGCTCGTCGAACGGCTCCGCCTCCGGTGGCCCGTGGGTGTCCTCCGGCGGCGGGTGCGCGGACAGCCCGGCCTCCCCGGCCACCACCTGCGCCCCCGGCTCGCCCATGGCGAACGGGTTGCGCAGCTGCGCCCGGGCCGCCTCGGCCCGCTCCCCGCGCAGCCGGCGGGCGGCGGCCTCCTGCGCGGCCCGCTGCCGGCGCCGCAGCGTCGGCAGGTCGGGGGCCTGCTCGTGGCCCAGCCGGGTGGAGGTGAGCAGCCGGCCGCCCACGGAGCGGATGGCCCCGGCCACCTCGCGCGCCCAGACGTTCTCCAGCACCAGCAGCACCACCACGCTGCCCGGCTCCATCACCTCCCCGACGGCCACCAGGTGCTCCCCGGTGAGCAGCCCGACCGTGCCGCCGCCGTGCAGTTCCTCCGCCAGGTGCTGGAAACCGGGCTCGCCCTCCAGCTCGCCGGTGGTGACCCGGCCGTCCGGCTCCCTGCGCACCACCACCGCGTCCAGCGGCTCCACCGCGCCGTGCAGCAGCACCCGGCCGAAGTGCTCGGCGAGCGCCGGATCGAGGACCGTCCCGGGGAAGGCGAGCGCCATCACGTCGACCGGGCCGAGCGGCCCGGTCCGCTCGGGCGGTTCCGGCGGCGCGGGCGGCTCGGGCACGGCCGGGTCCGGTGGAGCGCCTCCCGGCGGGGGCGGCGCCGGGCCGTTCGCCATGGTCGCGGCTCCTTCCGTGCGGCTCGTTCCCGGCCGGCGCCCCGCCGCGGCGGCACCGGTGCCGGACCGAAGGCGGCGGGGGCGGCCGATGTCTCCATCGTCCGCCCCCGCCACCCGATCCGCCAGGCACGCCGGCGGCCCGGTCACCCCCCGGGGCGCCCGGGGCCGTCCACCCCGCCCGGGCCGCCGGGCCGGCCGCCGGTCGCCGCTGCCGCGGTCAGCCGCCGATCACCCGCACCTCGCCGATGCCCAGCGCCCGCACCGGCTCGGCGATCTGGTCGGCGTCGCCCACCAGCGCCACCACCAGCCGCTCCGGCACGAACGCCGCCACCACCGCGTCACTCGCCTCCCGCGTGCTGGCCTCGGCGATCCGCAGGTACAGCTCCGCCTGGTAGTCGTCGGGCAGGCCCTGCTCGATCTGGTCCGCGAAGGTGTCCGCCACCACCGCCGCCGTCTCGAACTTCAGCGGCGCCACCCCGACCAGGTTCTGCACGGCCGCGTCGCGCTCCTCGTCGGTCAGCCCCTCCGCCGCCAGGGTGCGCAGCACCGTGAAGGTGTCCTCCAGCGCCGGGGCGGTCACCTCGGTGGCCACCGAACCGCTGATCCCCAGCAGGGCGGTGGTGCGCAGCGGCTGGGCGAACGCCCGCACGCCGTAGGTGTAGCCCTTCTCCTCGCGCAGCACCGCGTCCAGCCGCGAGGTGAGCGTGCCGCCCAGGCAGTAGGTGCCGACCACCTGGGCCGGCCACACCGGATCCGAGCGGTCCGGCCCGATCCGGCCCAGCAGCAGCTGGGTCTGCACCGAGCCGGGACGGTGCACGATCACCACCCGGGTGGTGTCCGAGGCGGTCACCGCCGGCAGTGCGCCCGGGCGGCCCGGCTCGCCCTTCCAGCGGCCCAGCGTGCCCTCCAGCAGCGGCTCCAGGTCGATGCCGGTCAGGTCGCCGACCACCACCACGGTGGCGCCGGCCGGCCGCAGGTGCGTGGAGTAGAAGTCCACGACGGCCGCCCGGTCGATCCGCCGCACCGTCTCGGCGCTGCCCTGGCGCGGCCGGGAGATCCGGTCCTCGGCCGGGAACAGCTCCGCGTACAGCGCCATCGCCGCCCGCCGGGCCGGATTCGCCAGCTCGTGCTCGATCTCGTCGAGCCGGTTGGCCACCGTGCGCTCGATCTCCGGCTCGGCGAACGCCGGATCCCGCAGCGCCTCCGCCACCAGCTCCAGGGCCTGTTCCAGGCGGGACGCCGGCACCTCCAGGGACACCCGCACGCCCGGGTGGTCCGCCTGCGCGTCGATCGTCGCCCCGCAGCGCTCCAGGGCCGCGGCGAACTCCTCCGCGCCGCGGGCGCCGGTGCCCTCGGTCAGCGCCCGGGCCATGATCGTGGCCACGCCGTCCAGTCCCTCGGGCTCGGCGTGCAGCGGCGCGGCCAGCACCACCTCCACGGCCACCAGCTTCTGCCCGGGGCGGTGGCAGCGCACCACCGTCATGCCGTTGCCCAGCACCGAGCGCTCCGGGACCGGGAACGCCCACGGCGCGGCCGGGCCCGGCTGCGGCATCGGATGGAAGGTCATCGCCGGCTCGGGCAGGCCGTCCCCGGCCGCGGTGTCGACCGCCGTCATCACATCTCCCCTTCGTCGCGCACGGCCGCGGCGGCACCGGCCTCGTCGGCCTCCTCCGCCTCGTCCGCCTCATCGGCCACAGCGGTCGGCTCGTAGGTCAGCACCGCCCGGTTGTCCGGCACGAGGTACCGCGCGGCCACGGCGCGCACCTCCTCCGCCGTCACCGACAGCGCCCGGTCCACCGCGGTGACCGCCAGCTTCGGATCGCCGAACAGCACCGCGTACCGGCACAGCTCGTCCGCCCGGCCGCCCACCGTCGCCAGCCGGTCCAGCCACTCCCGCTCGATCTGCGCCTGCGCCCGCTCCATCTCTTCCGGAGTCGGTCCCTCCGCCACGAAGCGGGCGATCTCCTCGTCGGCCGCCGCCCGCATCGCCGCCACCGAGGCGTCACCGGAGGCCTTGACGTCCAGCCAGCCCACCGACGGCGCCTGCGCCAGCCGCATCATGCCGAAGCCGGCCACCACCGCCAGCCGGTCCCGGCGCACCAGCCGGTTGTGCAGCCGGCTGGACTCCCCCGACCCCAGCACGGTCAGCGCCAGGTCCGCGGCGTCCGCCTCCCGGGTGCCGTCGTGCGGCAGCCGGTACGCCGCCATCACCGCCCGCGACGGCACGTCCGCCTCGACGACCTCCTCCCGGCCGGCGCCCACCGGCCCCGGCGCGGACCCGTCCCGCGGCACCGGCTTGGCGTCGTGCGCCGGAATGGTGCCGAAGTACTTCTCCACCCAGGCCAGCGTGCGCTCCGGGTCGATGTCGCCGACCACCGACAGCACCGCGTTGTTCGGCGCGTAGTAGGTGCGGAAGAACTCCTGGCAGTCCGCCAGCGACGCCGCGTCCAGGTCCGCCATCGACCCGATCGGCATGTGGTGGTACGGGTGCCCCTCCGGGAACACCATCGCCACCAGGCGCTCCCAGGCCGTGCCGTACGGCACGTTGTCGTAGCGCTGCCGCCGCTCGTTCTTGACCACGTCCCGCTGGTTGTCCAGGCTCTCCTGGTCCAGCGCGGCCAGCAGCGAACCCATCCGGTCCGCCTCCAGCCACAGCGCCAGCTCCAGCTGGTGCGCCGGCATGGTCTCGAAGTAGTTGGTGCGCTCGAAGCTCGTGGTGCCGTTCAGCGAGCCGCCCGCGTTCTGCACCAGGGAGAAGTGGCCGTTGCCCGGCACGTTCGCCGACCCCTGGAACATCAGGTGCTCGAACAGGTGCGCGAGCCCTGTCCGGCCGGGGCGCTCGTGCCGGGAGCCCACGTCGTACCACAGGCACACCGCCGCGACCGGCGTGAGGTGGTCCTCGGACAGCACCACGCGCAGCCCGTTGCCGAGCCGGTGCTCCACCACCTCGAACCCGGCACCCCGCGCCGCCGCGGCCCGCGCCGTCTGTGCCGCGTCGGGCGCGGCTGTCTCGGATGTGGCCGCCTGGGCCGTGGCCGGATTGGCCATCCGTATCGTCCTTCCGGTTGCTTGACGTTGCTTGGGTCACTCGAGCACTCGCAAGCGCCATTGTGGTCCACCCTGCCGGGTCGCGGGCGGGCGTGTCGGCAGCACACGCCACAATGGAGCCGGCCCGGCTCCGTGCCGGCACGGCAGCCGACCGCCGCGGCGCCCGCCGCAGCCGCCGCCCGACCCCCACGAAGCAGACCACGAACGAACGACGAAGCAGACCAAGGAGCATCGGCAAGCGATGGCCCGTCGCACTACGAAGACCCCTCCCCCGGACGACTTCGAGGAGCGCATCCTCGACATCGACGTCGTCGACGAGATGCAGGGCTCCTTCCTGGAGTACGCCTACTCCGTCATCTACTCCCGCGCCCTGCCAGACGCGCGGGACGGGCTCAAGCCGGTGCACCGCCGCATCCTCTACCAGATGAACGAGATGGGGCTGCGGCCCGACCGCGGCCACGTCAAGTGCGCCCGCGTCGTCGGCGACGTCATGGGGCGGCTCCACCCGCACGGCGACACCGCCATCTACGACACCCTCGTGCGCATGGCCCAGCCGTTCTCCATGCGGCTGCCCCTGGTCGACGGCCACGGCAACTTCGGCTCCCTGGGCAACGACGACCCGCCCGCGGCCATGCGCTACACCGAGTGCCGCATGACGTCCGCCGCCACCCTCATGGTGGAGTCCATCGACGAGGACACCGTCGACTTCGGACCCAACTACGACGGCAGCGAGAACGAACCCGGCGTGCTCCCCGCCGCCTTCCCCAACCTGCTGGTCAACGGGGCCTCCGGGATCGCCGTCGGCATGGCCACCAACATGCCCCCGCACAACCTCGGCGAGGTCGTGCAGGCCGCCCGCCACCTCATCCGCCACCCGAACGCCGACCTCGAGGCGCTGATGCGCTTCGTGCCCGGCCCGGACCTGCCCACCGGCGGCCACATCGTCGGCCTCGCCGGCATCCGCGACGCCTACGAGTCCGGCCGCGGCACCTTCCGCATCCGCGCCACCGCCACCGTCGAGAACGTCACCCCGCGCCGCAAGGGCATCGTCGTCACCGAACTGCCCTACAACGTCGGCCCGGAGAAGGTCATCGCCAAGGTCAAGGACCTGGTCTCGGCCAAGAAGCTCCAGGGCATCGCCGACCTGAAGGACCTCACCGACCGCGAGCACGGGCTGCGGCTGGTCATAGAGATCAAGAACGGCTTCAACCCCGAGGCCGTCCTCGAACAGCTCTACAAGCTCACGCCGATGGAGGAGACCTTCGGCATCAACAACGTGGCGCTGGTCGACGGCCAGCCCCTCACCCTGGGCCTGAAGGAACTCCTCCAGGTCTACGTCGACCACCGCTTCGAGGTCGTCCGGCGCCGCTCCGAGCACCGCCGCGGCAAGCGCGCCGACCGCCTCCACCTGGTCGACGGCCTGCTCGTCGCGCTCCTCGACATCGACGAGGTCATCCGCATCATCCGCTCCAGCGACAACGCCGCCGTCGCCAAGGAACGGCTGATGGAGCGCTTCGAACTGAGCGACGTGCAGACCCAGTACATCCTCGACACCCCGCTGCGCCGGCTCACCCGCTTCGACCGGGTCGAGCTGGAGGCCGAGCGGGAGCGGCTGCGCGAGGAGATCGCCGAACTCACCGCGATCCTGGAGTCCGACACCCTGCTGCGCAAGGTCGTCTCCGACGAACTCGGCAAGGTCGCCAAGAAGTTCGGCACCCCGCGGCGCACCGTGCTGCTGGAGTCCGCCGGCGCCCCCGCCGCGGCCGTGCCGCTCCAGGTGGCCGACGCCCCCTGCCGCGTCGTGCTCTCCACCACCGGCCTGATCGCCCGCACCGCCGCCGACGAACTGCCGCCCCGGCCCGCCGAACGCGCCGCCCACGACCTGCTCGTCTCCCAGGCCCGCACCACCACCCGCGGCCAGGTCGGCGCGGTCACCACGGCCGGACGCCTGCTCCGCCTGGAGGTGGTGGACCTGCCGCTGCTGCCCGCCGGCGCCGGCCAGCTCACCCCCGGCGACGCCGCCCCGGTCACCGAGTTCTGCGGCGACCTCGCGCCCGACGAACGCGTCCTCGCGCTGACCTCGCTGGACGAGTCCTCCCCGGGCCTGGCGCTCGGCACCGAACGCGGCGTCGTCAAGCGGGTGGTCCCGGACTACCCGGCCAACCGCGACGAACTGGAGGTCATCACCCTGCGCGAGGGCGACCGGCTGGTCGGCGCCGTCGAGCTCGCCACCGGCGACGAGGACCTGGTGTTCATCACCTCCGAGGCGCAGCTGCTGCGCTTCCCCGCCTCCGCGGTACGCCCGCAGGGCCGCCCGGCCGCCGGCATGGCCGGCGTCAAGCTCCCGGACGAGGCCCGGGTGCTCTCCTTCACCGCCGTCGACCCGGCCGCCGACGCGGTGGTGGTCACGGTGGCGACCGGCGCCGAGGCCCTGCCCGGCACCGACTTCGGCAGCGTCAAGGTGACCGGCTTCGCCGAGTACCCCCGCAAGGGCCGCGCCACCGGCGGCGTGCGCTGCCAGCGGTTCCTGCGCGGCGAACGGGAGCTGCGCTTCGCCTGGGCCGGCCCCGCCCCCGCCCGCGGCGCCACCGCCGACGGCGAACCCGTCGCCCTGCCGGCCGTGGATCCCCGCCGCGACGGCTCCGGCACCCCGCTCGGCGGCGACCTGCGCGCCGTCGCCGGCCCGCTGGGCTGACCCGGCCCACCGCGGCCGCCCCCGGGGCCCTGGGACCCCAGGGGCCCGAACGCCTCGGGGGCGGCCGGTCGGGGAGGCGTCCACCTCCCCGACCGGCCGCCCCCGAGGAGGAGCGCCGCGCCGGCTCAGGCGTCGATGCGGGAACGGTCCAGGCGGTCCGCCGAGGAGACGATGAACTCCTTGCGCGGGGCCACCTCGTTGCCCATCAGCAGGTCGAACACCCGCTCCGCCTCGTCCACCTCGCTGATGTTGATCCGGCGCAGCATGCGGTACCGCGGATCCATGGTGGTCTCGGCCAGCTGGTCCGCGTCCATCTCACCGAGCCCCTTGTAGCGCTGCGGCTCCTTGTAGCGGATCCCCTTCGCCTGGAACTCCAGCAGCGTGCGCTTCAGCTCGGCGTCCGAGTAGGTGTACAGGTACTTGTCCTGCCCCTTGCGCGGGTTGGTCAGCTCGACCCGGTGCAGCGGCGGCACCGCCGCGAACACCCGCCCCGCCTCCACCATCGGCCGCATGTAGCGCTGGAACAGCGTGAGCAGCAGGCAGCGGATGTGCGAGCCGTCCACGTCGGCGTCCGCCATCATGATGACCTTGCCGTAGCGGGCCTGCGAGATGTCGAAGCTGCGGCCCGAGCCCGCGCCGATCACCTGGATGATCGCCGCGCACTCGGCGTTCTTGAGCATGTCCGCGACCGAGGACTTCTGCACGTTGAGGATCTTGCCGCGGATCGGCAGCAGCGCCTGGAACTCGGAGTTGCGGGCCAGCTTGGCGGTGCCGAGCGCGGAGTCGCCCTCCACGATGAACAGCTCGCTGCGCTCCACGTCGTCGCTGCGGCAGTCGGCGAGCTTGGCCGGCAGCGTCGAGGTCTCCAGGGCCGTCTTGCGGCGCTGCGCCTCCTTGTGCTGCCGTGCCGCTATCCGCGTGCGGGCGGCGGCGGCGATCTTCTCCAGCACCGTCCGGGCCTGCTGCCGGGTCTCCTTCTTCGCGGAGGTCAGGAACTCCTTGAGCTCCTTGGACACCACGTTGCCGACGATCCGGGAGGCCGCCGAGGTGCCCAGCACCTCCTTGGTCTGGCCCTCGAACTGCGGCTCGGCCAGCCGGACGGTGACCACCGCGGTCAGGCCCTCCAGGGCGTCGTCCTTGGTGACGTCGTCCTCGGCGACCCGCAGCACCTTGGCGGAACGCAGCGCCTCGTTGACGGTGCGGGTCAGCGCGCGTTCGAAGCCGGCGAGGTGCGTTCCCCCCTTCGGGGTGGCGATGATGTTGACGAAGGACCGCACCGTGGTGTCGTAGCCGGCTCCCCAGCGCAGCGCGACGTCGACGCCGAGCTCGCGCTCCACCTCGGTGGGGATCATGTGCCCGCGGTCGTCCAGGACCGGCACGGTCTCCTTGAAGGTGCCGGACCCGGTGATCCGCAGCACGTCGGTGAGCGGCCGGTCGGCGGCCAGGAACTCGCAGAACTCGCTGATGCCGCCGTCGAAGTGGAAGGTCTCCTCGGTGACCTCGGCGCCGTCCAGCCGGCGGGCGTCGCGCACCACGATGGTCAGGCCCGGCACCAGGAAGGCGGTCTGCCGGGCGCGCCCGAGCAGGTTCTCCAGCACCAGTTCGGCGTCCTTGAGGAAGATCTGCCGGTCCGCCCAGTAGCGGACCCGGGTGCCGGTGCGGCCGCCGCGCACCTTGCGGATCTTGCGCAGGCCGCCGCGCGGGGTGAAGTCGGCGTCCGGGGACAGCTGGCGGTCCAGGCGGCCGCGGACCGGCTCCGGCGGGTCGGCGAACTCGCCGGGGGTGCCGCGGCGGAAGCTGATCGCGTGGGTGGAGCCGTTGCGGTCGACCTCGACGTCCAGCCGGGCGGAGAGCGCGTTCACCACGGAGGCGCCCACGCCGTGCAGGCCGCCGGAGGCGGCGTAGGAGCCGCCGCCGAACTTGCCGCCGGCGTGCAGCTTGGTCATCACGACCTCGACGCCGGACAGGCCGGTCTTGGGCTCGACGTCGACCGGGATGCCGCGGCCGTTGTCCCGCACCTCGACGGAGCCGTCCTGGTGGAGGACGACCTCGATCATGTCGCAGTGTCCGCCCAGCGCCTCGTCGACCGCGTTGTCGATGATCTCCCACAGGCAGTGCATGAGGCCGCGACTGTCCGTGGATCCGATGTACATCCCTGGGCGCTTGCGGACCGCTTCCAGTCCTTCCAGCACCAGCAGGTGCCGTGCGGTGTAGCCGGCGCCGTCCGGCTCCGCGCCGGGGAGCAACGCAGTGGGTTCGGCGGTCACGCGGGGACAACTCCTCGTCGCTAACCGGTGACCGACGGTCCGCGGCGCGTGCTCGCCGGGCCGGGTCATCGGTGATCAGTGAAGGACAGCAGGCTATCTGGCTGGTCGGCGGGGGTTTCGCCGATCCCGGCCGAACTCGTATGCTACGCGGACCTCGCACGTCAGTTCGCCCAACCGTTCGAGTGACGCGCAGGTCGCGGAGGACGTCAGGCATGAACCGTACGGGTGCTGGGCACGTCCTTCTCAACACAACAGCACAGCGCGCCCCGATCCCCGGGAAAATCGGGGCGGGTCCCGCCCACCGGGGCGGGACGCAGACCAGCCATCGAGCAACCGAAGGCACCAACGAAGACGCCGCCACGGAAGCCATTCGTGCCGCCGGACCGCCGCCAACCGGTCACAACGACCGCGGAGGGGTCCCGTTACCATCCCGCGCGTGGGTGGGCCGCCGAGAATTCCCCTCGGCGGACGGGAACGAACCGGCCTGGTTGGATGTTGACCCTGGTACGACAGCTCGTCGAGCTAGAGAAGAGGCGACGTGACTACAGTTCTGACCCCAGCCAGCCCGCTGACCGCAGCCGACCGCTGCGACCGGTGCGGCGCCCAGGCGTACCTGCGAGTCGTCCTGGCCTCCGGCGGTGAACTGCTCTTCTGCGCCCACCACGGACGTAAGTTCGAGCCGGAACTCAAGAAGATCGCAGTGGAGATCCAGGACGAGACCGACCGACTCTCCGCGACCCCGGCGACAGCCACGGCCGAGGAGCGCTGAAGACCGGCACCGAACCTCCCGTACTCGACGACGAGCAGCCGGGTGGTGGTGCGGGCGCGACGCCCTCATGTGAGGTCTCCGTCACGCCGGCACAGTGAGCATCCGGACACCTCCGCACGGTGAACAACAACCGAAGAACCTTCGAGAACCGAAGAACCTTCCCGGCCCCGTGCGGCCGGTGACGGGCGGCGGCGCTCCCGAAGCGGAGCGCCGCCGCCTCGCCATGCCCAGCGGTGGCCACCGCTATCCGGGCCCTTCCCCGTACGCGGCGGAGGCGCTGTCCACGGCCGCCTGCACCTCCGTGGCGACCGCCGAGATGCGGGTGTAGACCCCGGGGTAGTCCGCCAGGGCGCAGCCGGCGCCCCAGGAGACGATGCCGGCGAGCCTGCCGCCGATCACCAGCGGCCCGCCGCTGTCCCCCTGGCAGGCGTCCACACCGCCGGCCTCCTCCCCGGCGCACACCATCGTCGTGGCGTCGAAGGTCCCCTGGCGGCCCCCGGGGTAGGCCCGGGCGCACTCGGAGTCGGCCACCACCGGCACCGTCGCGGCGTGCAGGCTGTCCGCGTACCGCCCGCCACCGGTGGTGTCCCCCCAGCCCAGCACCGTGGCCGGCGTCCCCGGCGCGTAGTAGTCCTCGTCACCGGCCGGCACCAGCGGCAGCGTCTCGTGGCCGACCAGCGGCTCGGCCAGGGTCAGCACGGCGACGTCCCTGCTGTCGGCCGCCGGGTCGTACCAGGGGTCGACCCAGACGCCGGACACGGGAACCTCGCGCCCCTGGGTGCTCTCCAGGTCGCCGCGGTCCACGATGACCGCGAGATCCGGCCGGCGCACGATCTCGCCACTGCTGGAAGTCACGCAGTGCGCCGCCGTGACCACCTTGTCCTCGGCGACCAGGGTGCCGCCGCAGAAGTGCCCGGAGCGGGCCGCCCCGAAGGAGTCCCGGCTGCTCAGCGCCACCGCCCAGGGATACTCCGTTATCGGGACCCCCACCCCGCCCACGATCCGCTCGCCCGGCCCCTGACCGCCCCCCTGCGGCGCGGCCCCCACGGCCGCCGCCGGACCGGCCGCGGTGAGCCCTCCGCCCAGCAGCGCCAGGGCGGCCGCGGCCGTCCCCGCCCGCCGCCACCCAGGAGCACCGCGCGCTCCGGCGCCTCCCCCGCGCCGGACGCCGGGCCTGTTCGCTTTCGGCGAAATCCTCACCGGGTGTTCTCCTCCCACCGACGGCCGCCTGCCCACCCCGTCCCGAACACTCTCGGACAGCACAGGGACCCGGATGATCTGCTAAGCGTAGCGGCGCAACCTCTGTCAGTGATCATGCCCGGGAATCGGTGCCCGCGAAATCACCCGATCGGGTACACCCGGAGCACCGCCACGGTGCCGGTGGGAGGAAACGACACCGATGAGACCGATGGGACGCGGGAGCGACCGCGCGGCGCCCCCGCCGGAAGACGACGACGGCCGGGCTCCGGCGGAAACGTGTGGACGTTCCCGCCGGAACCCGGCCGTACGGCTGCCCCGCGGACGCCCCACCACGGCGGGTGGAACCGGCGGGGACCGGCCGACTAGTCGAGGTAGTCGCGCAGCACCTGCGACCGCGAGGGGTGACGCAGCTTGGACATCGTCTTGGACTCGATCTGCCGGATCCGCTCCCGGGTCACCCCGTAGACCTTGCCGATCTCGTCCAGCGTCTTCGGCTGGCCGTCGGTGAGCCCGAACCGCATCGACACCACGCCGGCCTCCCGCTCGGAGAGGGTGTCCAGCACCGAGTGCAGCTGCTCCTGCAGCAGCGTGAAGCTGACCGCGTCCGCCGGGACGACCGCCTCGGAGTCCTCGATCAGGTCACCGAACTCGCTGTCGCCGTCCTCGCCGAGCGGGGTGTGCAGCGAGATCGGCTCCCGGCCGTACTTCTGGACCTCGATGACCTTCTCCGGGGTCATGTCGAGCTCCTTGGCCAGCTCCTCCGGAGTGGGCTCCCGACCGAGGTCCTGGAGCATCTGGCGCTGCACCCGGGCCAGCTTGTTGATGACCTCGACCATGTGCACCGGGATGCGGATGGTGCGGGCCTGGTCCGCCATGGCGCGGGTGATCGCCTGCCGGATCCACCAGGTGGCGTACGTGGAGAACTTGTAGCCCTTGGTGTAGTCGAACTTCTCCACCGCGCGGATCAGACCGAGGTTGCCCTCCTGGATCAGGTCCAGGAACAGCATGCCGCGACCGGTGTAGCGCTTGGCCAGCGACACCACCAGACGCAGGTTGGCCTCCAGCAGGTGGTTCTTCGCCCGCCGGCCGTCCTCCGCGATGATCTCCAGCTCGCGCTCCAGGCGCGGCGCCAACTTCTCCCCGGAGGCCAGCTTGTCCTCCGCGAAGAGACCGGCCTCGATCCGCTTGGCGAGCTCCACCTCCTGCTCGGCGTTGAGCAGCGGGACCTTGCCGATCTGCTTGAGGTAGTCCTTCACCGGGTCGGCGGTCGCACCCGCCGCGGCGACCTGCTGCGCCGGCGCGTCGTCCTCGTCCTCGTCGGACAGGACGAAGCCCTCGTTCTCCTCCCCCGGAGCGGTCGGCTCCTGGACGTCGGCGGCGAGCTCGACGTCCTCGACCGCCTCCTCCGCCTCGTCGGCCTTCTTGGTGGTGGCCTTCTTCGCCGGGGCGGCCTTCTTGGCGGCGGCGGCCTTCTTCGCCGGAGCGGCCTTCTTCGCCGCCGCCTTCTTCGCCGGGGCGGCCTTCTTGGCGGCGGGCGCCTTCTTCGCCGGAGCGCTCGGCGCGCCGGCGGCCTCGAGGCCCTCCTCGGAGACCGGCTCGTCCACCGACGCCTCGGCGATCGCCTTCGGCGCGGTGGCCGCCACGGCGGTCCGCGTCGTGCGCGTCGCCGTGGCGCGCACGGCCTTGGTGGTGGTGGTAGTAGTGGTGGTGCGCTTGGCCGCGGTCTTCGTCGCGGCGCTCTTGCGGGTGCGCTTGGGCGCGGAGGAGTCCGCCGCGCTGACCATGAGCGTCACCCCCTCCTCGTCGAGGACCTGGTTGAGGCTGCGCAGCACGTTCTTCCACTGCGTTGCCGGGATCCGATCCGCCTCGAACGCGTGGCGCACGTCGTCGCCGGCAATCTGCCCCTGAGCCTTACCCCGCTCGATCAGCGCCATGAGATGTGCGGACTCGGCGATCTCGGGTGGGAGCGAACGGGATGTGCTGGCCGACACGAACAACCTCTCGGGACGTTGGGGAAGAGGCCCGACACCCCCCGCGAGGACACGGCCCTCGGCCACGGGCCCCGGACCGCGCACCACGGCGACGGATCCGGCGACACCCCGGCCTCGGCTGCGCGCCTCGGGGACGGTCGGACTGGGATTACATGACTGGACGCTTGACTGGGGATCCGGCGGACGGCCCGCGGAGCAACACACCATACTGACATGCCGGAATTGCTCCCCGAGGGCTCATCCCGCCTCCGTAGTCATCGCACGAGGCGCATCGGCGTTACGGGTACCCCCAGTGGCGCAGATCACACCCTCCGCCGAGGTGGGCACCGTCCCGCCGCACCGGCGCGACGACGGCACCGAAAAACCGCCGGCGGTGGGCGCCGCCGCGTCCAACCACGCTCCACCCCCCGCCTATTCCCTTCCCGGCCCGCCGCCCCGGCGGCGGCGAGCCGACGGCCACCCCCCCGAGGACCCGGGAGCCCTCGCACGGCGGCTCCCGTCCAGCACGGACGGGAGACCCGCCGGCGCCGGCCGCCCCGGCGCGCCCAGGGCCCTCGGGCCCACCCAGGGCCCGCCCCTAGTGCTCGCGCGGCGCGGGCACCATGTGCTCCGCCTCCGGGTGCACGGTCAGCAGGGCACGCATCGCGGCCTCGGCCGCCGTGCCGTCGCCCGCGCCCAGCGCCTCCACCACCCGCGCGTGCAGGCCCAGCGCCGCCTCCGAGGGGCGGTCGCACCCGGTGACCTGCCCACCGGAGACGTGCAGCGCCGAGGCGACGATCACCGCCAGGTGCTCCAGCATCCGGTTGCCGCCGGCGTGCAGCAGCAGCGCGTGCAGCTCGGCGTCGGCCCGCGCGTAGGTGATCGCGTCGTGGTGCGCGACCGCCTGCCCCATGATCTCCACCATGTCCACCATGCGCTGCTGGACGTCCTCGCGGCCGTGCCCGGCCGCCAGCCGGGCGGCCAGCGGCTCGAACGCCCACCGCAGCTCGAACAGCTCGCGGCGCTGGTCCTCCCGCTGCGGGCCGCAGGCCCGCCACTCGATGATGTCCGGGTCCAGCAGGTTCCAGTCGCCCACCGGACGGACCCGGGTCCCGACGTTCGGCCGCGCGCTGACCAGCCCCTTGGCCTCCAACACCCGCAGGGACTCGCGCACGACCGTCCGCGACACCTCGAACCGCTGGCCGATCTCCTCCGGAACCAGCGGCCGCTCGGCCCCCAGCTCCCCGGCCACGATCATCTGACCGAGCTGCTGCACCAACTGTCCGTGGAGTCCACGCCCCCGCCCCGCCCCGGCCTTCCGGCCCACCCTCCCCATCGCGGCTTCCGTGGCGTCCCAGCCCGCACCCGCGGGCGCCGGCGATGGTGGGTCGGCGAGGGGCATCTCCCCGTACGGGCTACCCCCGTCCAGGGAGGTCTCGTTCGTCCGGGCGGCGGTCACTGTGGTCTGCGCAAGGGTACTCACGCTCTCTTTTGTCGGTCACGAGCCCGGCGATCTTGAGAACTTTCCTGAAAAGCACACGAAAGGGTGATCGTGCCTGATGTCGCAATTGACCCAGATAGCCGGGAGAATCACCGATCGCCCCCGATGCCGGGGCCCTCACGACCCCCACGGCCCCCAGGAAACACGGCGCGGAGACCGGAGCGCGGCCGTGCTCGCCGGCCGCCGGCTGCGGGCCGCCTACGGGACACGCCGCCTACGCAGAACCACCAGGCACACCAGCAACAGCAACCCCGTCGTGGCGAGCCCCGCCACGGCGGCCGCCGGCACCGCGTCCCACCACCCCCGGCCCCCCGCCGCGCCGTCCCACAGCAGGTCCCGGGAGGCGAAGAACGGCAGGTACCCGCGCGCCCCCGCCAAACGCTCCCCCCAGGCACCCTCGAACAGGGCCGACAGCAACGGCTCCACCACCACCGGCAGCAGCAGCACCGCGCACAACCCCAGCGTCGCGCTCCGCGCCACCCCCGCCACCAGCAGCGCCGTCACCGCGCACAACACCACCAGCGCCACACACCCCCCGATCACCCGCAGCGCCTCCCCCGGCCCTCCCAGCACCGGCCCCACCCCGGCGGCGCCCCCCGCGCCGCCCAGCAGCGCGGGCAGCAGCAGGCCGTGCCCCAGCCGCCACACCGCCACCGCCTCCCCCGCCACCAGCGCCAACAACGCCATGAGCACGCCATGCCCGGCGGCCACCAGCACCTTCGCCACCGGCAACGCCACCCGCCGGGGCATCGCCAGCAACGCCGGGGTCAGCGTCCCGTAGCGGTACTCGTGCCCGAACGACATCGCCGCCACCACCCCCGCGCACACCCCTGCGGGCGGCAGCGGCAGCAGCGGCGCCGCCGCCGTGAGCATCTCCACCGCCTGCTCCGGCCGCACCGGCCCGCGCAACGAACGCGCCACCGCGTACGCCAGCAGCGCCGAAGCCAGCACACCGCCCAGCGTCCACCCCCACACCGAACGCAGCCCGGCCAGCCGCCGCACCTCGTACCGCAACGCCCGCATCAGCGCGCCTCCTCCACCACGGCCGCGGCCGCCCGCACCCCGTCCACCGGCACCCCGTCCGCCCGCACCCCGTCCGCGGGGCCGCCGGCGGACGACTCCTCCCAGCCGACCCCCTCGTCGAACACCACCGGCCGCCCGACCAACGCGACCTCCCGCGGACGCGGCCGGCGCGGCGAGAGCACCACCCCCCGCACCAGCCGACCCACCGACAGCGGACCGCGCTCCCTCGGCAGCGCCGCCCGCACCGCCGTCGCCCCGCCCACCGCGGTCGCCCCACCCAGCCGACGCCCCGCACACGCCCCGTCCACCACGGAACCCCCGGCCAGCCGGCCGGAATCCACCGACACCACCGGCACCTCCCGCTCCGACAACTCGTGCAGCGGCACCCCGTGCCGGAACGCCAACTCCCCCACCCCACTGCGGCGCATCCCGCTCACCACGATCCGGGTCGCCCCCTTGCGGCGCACCGGCGCCCCCAACGCCACCAGCACCTCCGCCAGGCGCCCCGCCTCCGGCGAACGCACCGTCACCTCCGGATGCAGATGGGTGCGCACGTAGTCGTCCACCGGCATGTTCGCCACCAGACGCCCGCCCTCCAGCGCCACCACGTGATCCGCCAGCAACGGCATCAACGCCGGCCGCCGCTCCGTCACCACAACCGTCCGCCCCTCCCGGGCACACGCCCGCAGAAAGGCCAGCAACCACTCCGCGCCCAGCGGGTCCAGCTCCGGCAACGGATCGTCGAAGAGCAGGATCGGCGGATCCCCCAGCAGCGCCGCGGCCAGCCCCAGCCGCACCCGCATCCCCACCGAGAAGTGCCGCGTCCGCTGCCCGGCCACATGCTCCAGGCCCACCAGCCGCAACGCCGCCTCCACACGGGACGGCGAGGTGCCGTAGGCGGCACACAGCGTGCGCAGATGACCACGCGCCGAACGGTCCGGATGGCAGCCCAGCCGCGAGGTGCCCTGCAGCAGCACCCCCACCTCGGCCGCCGGTCGCCGCAACCGCCGATACGGCCGGCCGTCGAAGAGCGTGACGCCACCGCCCCGCTCCAGACCCACCATCAGGCGCACGGCCGTCGACTTGCCCGCCCCGGGCGGACCCACCACCCCGGTGACCCGCCCAGGCAAGGCCTCAAAGGACAGGTCATCAACTCCGCCGCCCCGCCGGTACTTCCTCGTCAGCCCCGTGGCCTCGATCATCCGCACTCCCGATGCCCGTGTGCAACGGATGCGTCATTCCTCGCCAACAGCGGCAAGCCACGGAAAAGAGCTGAAAATCACCCGTCCTGCCCCCAGCCCACCACCCCCCGGCGGGGCACCGACGGCACACCACCCAGCGGAGCGTCAGGGCTCCGGGCGCAGCATCGGCGGATTCAACACCGTCGCCTCACCGGCACGGAACAACTGCGCCGGACGTCCGCCCTGACGCTTCGTCGTCCCCCCGGCGGCCACCAGGAACCCCGGCGTCCCCGTGACCTTGCGGTGGAAGTTCCGCGGATCCAGCGAAACGCCCCACACCACCTCGTACACCCGCCGCAGCTCCCCCACCGTGAACTCCTCCGGGCAGAAGGCGGTCGCCAGGGACGAGTACTCGATCTTGGACCGGGCGCGCTCCACCCCGTCGGCCAGGATGCGGTCGTGGTCGAACGCCAACCGCCCACCCGAGCGACCGCCCTCCAGCAGGGCGTCCACCGGCGTCCACCGGGCCCCCTCCACGTCCCCACCCGGCCGCGGCGTCGGCAGATCCGGAGCCAGCACCAGGTACGCCACACTCACCACCCGCATGCGGGGATCCCGGCCCGGATCGCCGTACGTCGCCAGCTGCTCCAGATGCGCCTCACCCCGCCGCACCGGACAGGCCGCCTCCATCACCCGGGCACGCAGCGACGTCTCCTCCAGCAACTCCCGCTCGGCCGCCGCAGCCAGATCCTCGTCGGGGCGCACGAAGCCCCCCGGCAGCGCCCACGCCCCCTCGAACGGCGGCTCCGCCCGCCGCACCGTCAGCGCGCACAGCGCCTGCTCCCGGACGGTCAACGCCACCAGATCCACCGTGACGGCGAACGGGGGAAAGGCCGACGGATCGTATGGCGACATGGCTGCCATGATAGTCGTCTCAGTGACGATAAAACCCGGATGCCACACAAACCCCGGCCCGGGAAAGGCGCCTCGAGGGGCACGTGCCGCGCCAGCCCGAAGCCAGTCTCCTTGCCTCGCCTTCCCCGCCCGTCCTCTCCTCCCTCGTCGCTTCCCCACCTCCCTCGTCGCTTCCCCACCTCCTTCCCAATCCCCCGCCCCCGCCCCCCGCCCGCTCCCCCTTCCCTGCCCCTTCTCTCCCCTCCCCCCGTCCCGCCCCCACCCGCCTCCCCCAGCCCATGCCGAGGCGGGACGCGCCCCCGCCTGGCTGCCCTGCGCCCTACCCCCCGCCCGCCCCCGTCCCCCGTCCCCTTGCTACTCGCCCCGGGCGCCCGCCTGGCCCATCCCGCAGGTCCCCTCCCTCCGCGCGCGGGCCCCTTCCCCAACCTCGGCCTGCCGCATCCTGCCGCTCCCCGCGCGGGGCCCATCCCCTTCCCAGCCGCGCCCTGCCTCCTCCGAGCCCTCGCCCCGCTTCACCCCAACCCACGGGCCCCGCCCGCCCTACCCGGCCCCAGCCCCCGCCTGGCCCGCCCTATCCGGCCGCAGCCCGCGTCCCGCTCGCCCTACCTGGCCTCGCCTCGGCCGAACCCTCTCCTGCCCTGCCCCGAACAACGATTGGCCCCACCCTCGCCCAGCGGTTCCCAGCCGGTGGGCCGGCCTCAGCCAGCGCTCCGGCGCTCTCCGGAAAGGGGCACACCCCCTCGTTCCTCGCATGAGAGCCGGGCGTACCGCCCCTGCTCCGTCGGGCTCACCACCCCGCCTCGGCGGGAGCGCGATCCCCGTTCACGGGCACCCCACCCACCCTCGACGCGTACTCGCCGCTCCGCCCCTCCCGCACGGCCGTGGCGGGAGGAGAGGAGGGGGCACGGGCCGCCGCCACCCTCGCCGAGGGCAGCGGCGGCCACGCCGCACGCACTACATCGGCGGCCAGGTACGAACGCGGGGCGTCCCGGGCCGGTTGGGGCCCGGGCCGTCCGCGCACTGTCGCGTCGGCCGACGGCCCAGTCCGGAGCCGGAGCGCCCGGCCCGGGCTCGGGCGGCGCGCGCCCCGCGTCCGCGCCGGACCGTGTGGGCGGTCAGCGAACGCGGCCGAGGACCGCGCCCTCCGCGGCTCCGCCCGCCGTCAGGCCCTGCGGCGGCCCGGCAGGACCTGCCTCGGCCGGCCCGCCGGGCGCGCAGCGCTCGTCGGATCGGCTCGGGGTCGAGCCCGTGCCACACCGCCTGCCGCAGCAGGACGGAGAAGGAGTGCTCCGGGTCCAGGGCCAGGGCCCGCCCGAGCGCCTCGCGGGCGAGTCCGGTGTCCCCGAGGGACCAGGCCGTCCAGCCGAGCAGTGACAGCACCGGCACGGCGTGCTTCCGGTACGGCTCGACACAGCGGCTGGCCAGGTGCCGCCACAGTTCGCGGGCGGCCTCGCCGTACGGCCCTTCCATGTACTCCGCGGCGCGGTCGCGGACCTCGCGGTCCTGGAGCCCGATGATCAGCCGGGCCGCCCCGGCGGCGTCGAGCGGCCTCGGAGGGCCCTCGCGGAAGCGGGTCACGGCCCGGGCAATCGCACGGTGGCTCTCCCTGCGTACCGCGGCCGCCGCGCCCGGCTCCATCATCCGGGGCAGCAGTTCGGCCGCGACCTGGTCCAGGGCCTCCCGGTAGCGCTCTGCCCACGGATCGGGTACCGGGTCGAGCGCGGGCGGCGCCCCGGGCGGGTGCGTCTCGTTCTCCGTGAGCGGGAGGACGGGGAACGCCCCGGTGGGCGGGGCCCACGCCAGGTCGGGGACGGGGTGTTCGGTCTGTTCGGCACGGTCGGCCACGGGGTTGGTTCCCTCGTTGCCGACGCCGGTGTCCGTGTGATGGGTGTTCTCGTGTGTGGTCATGCTCCGACGATGACCGGAAGCCGCGCCCGGCACACGGGTGAGATGCCGGCCTGTGGATAACTCGGGGTGTTGTCCTGCGGTTTTGCGGCGGTCGGCGCTCAGGTTCACTCTCCGGAGTGAACGCGGGTGGAGTTTTCCACAGGTTTTTCGGGCGACTGGCGCGCGGCCGTGTCGAGGGTGTCGACTGGGGGGCGGAGTCTGCGCACGGCCGGCTCCCCCGCGGGACAGACGCCGGAACGCCGCCGGCGCGCGCCCCGCGGTCCGCCTCACGAGGGAAGAGCCCGATGCCGCACCACGAGTCCACCGCCACGATCGGCGCCGACGAGCGCGCGGCCCTGCGTCGGCGCGCCGACGAGGTCCTGGTCCGCCTGGTCGGTGGTGAAGCGCGACTGCGTGAGGACCAGTGGCGGGCGATCGAGGCGCTGGTGGTGGACCGCCGCAGGGCCCTGGTGGTGCAGCGGACGGGCTGGGGCAAGTCGGCCGTCTACTTCGTCGCCACCGCTCTGCTGCGTGAGCGGGGGCACGGCCCCACCGTGATCGTCTCCCCGCTGATCGCGCTGATGCGGAACCAGGTGGAGGCGGCGGGCCGGGCCGGCATCCACGCCCGCACCATCAACTCGGCCAACATCGAGGAGTGGAAGGAGATCCAGGAGGACGTCTCCCGGAGCGCGGTCGACGTCCTCCTGGTGAGCCCGGAGCGCCTGAACAACCCGGACTTCCGGGACAACCTGCTGCCGGAGCTCGCCGCCTCGGCCGGCCTGGTCGTGGTGGACGAGGCGCACTGCATCTCCGACTGGGGCCACGACTTCCGTCCCGACTACCGGCGCCTGCGCACCCTGCTCGCCGACCTGGGCGAGTCGGTGCCGGTGCTGGCCACCACGGCCACGGCCAACGCCCGGGTGACCGCCGACGTCGCCGAGCAGCTGGGCACGACCGGCGGCGGCCTGGCGGCGGCGGACGGCGCCGCGGCGAACGGCGCCGCCGGCGCCCTCGTGCTGCGCGGACCGCTCAGCCGGGACAGCCTGTCCCTCGGGGTGCTGTCCCTCCCGGATCCGGCGCACCGCCTCGCCTGGCTGGCCGATCACCTCCCGCGGCTGGCCGGCTCCGGCATCGTCTACACGCTGACGGTCTCCGCGGCGGAGGAGGTGGCCGCCTTCCTGCGTGGTCGGGGCCTCGCCGTCGCCGCCTACTCCAGCCGGACGGAGGACGCCGAGCGCCGGGCCGCGGAGGCCGATCTCCAGGCGAACCGGATCAAGGCGCTGGTCGCCACCTCCGCCCTGGGCATGGGGTTCGACAAGCCGGATCTGGGTTTCGTGGTGCATCTGGGCTCTCCGCAGTCACCGATCGCCTACTACCAGCAGGTGGGCCGGGCGGGCCGTGGCGTGGACCGGGCCGAGGTGCTGCTGCTGCCCGGGCGGGAGGATGAGGCGATCTGGCGGTACTTCGCGCAGCTCGCCTTCCCGGAGGAGGAGCGGGTGCGCGCCACCCTGGACGTGCTGGCGCAGGCGCCCGGCCCGATGTCCACGGCCGCCCTGGAGAGCCGCGTCGACCTGCGCCGAAGCCGGCTGGAGGCGATGCTGAAGGTGTTGGACGTCGACGGCGCGGTGCGGCGGGTGCGGGGCGGGTGGACGGCCACCGGCCGGCCGTGGAGGCACGACACCGAGCGGTTCGCCCGAGTCGCCGAGGCTCGGGCGGCCGAGCAGCAGGCGATGCGGGAGTACGTCGGCACGGACCGCTGCCGGATGGAGTTCCTGCAGAGGCAGCTGGACGACGCCACGGCGGCGCCCTGCGGGCGGTGCGACAACTGCGCCGGGCCCTGGCGCACCGCCGAGGTCTCCACGGAGTCGCTGGACGCCGCCCGCGCGGCGCTCGGCCGGCCCGGCGTGACCATCGAGCCGCGCCGGATGTGGCCGACGGCCATGACGGCGGTCGGTCTCGATCTGAAGGGGCGTATCCCCCCTGGTGAGCAGGCCGCGCCGGGGCGGGCGCTCGGGCGTTTGACGGACATCGGCTGGGGCGGCACCCTGCGCGCGTTGCTGGCGCCGCAGCAGCCTGACGGGCCGCTGCCGGAGGACGTGCTGGCGGCGGTGGTGACGGTGCTCGGTGACTGGGCGCGTGGTCCGGGTGGCTGGGCGAGCGCGGACGCGGCGGCGGACCGGCTGCCGCGTCCGGTCGGGGTGGTGACGATCGCCTCGCTCTCCCGCCCCCGCATGGTGGAGTCGCTCGGCGAGCACCTGGCGGCGGTCGGGCGGATGCCGCTGCTGGGCCGCGTCGAGTACGCGCCTGGTCGGGAACGCCCGCCGGGTTCGCACAACAGCAACAGCGCGCAGCGGCTGCGGGCGGTCCACGGCGCCTTCACGGTTCCGGACGCGCTGTCGGCCCGGCTGTCCGCGGTTCCGGGGCCGGTGTTCCTGGTGGACGACCGGGTCGACAGCGGCTGGACCATGACGGAGGCGGCGCGGCTGCTGCGCCGGGCCGGTGTTCCGGCGGTGCTTCCGGTGGCGCTGGCCGTGGAGAGCTGAGGCGGGGCCAGCCGGTAGCGGTCGTTCCGGCCGCCGGGGGCCGACAGTGCTGGTCAGCAGGTGGTGAGGGCCACCTTTGTCCGTTCACAAGGCGAAGAAGGCGCCCCGACATACTCCGTGAATGCGGTGATAGCGGGCGGGGTTCGCCAATTGGCCATTGCCGTGGGGAGACTCCGCCGAGACAATTGGTCGACCATACGCGCCGATCTTGCGCCGGACGTGGTGTACACGCTCCCACGGGTCGGAACGCCAGCGAGAGGAGCATGCCGATCATGGTCGTCAGCACCGGTCAGGCTCTTCCTCCGGGGTCCCGACGGGTCCTCAGCCTCGACGGCTGGACGGCGATCGAGGTTCCGCTGCTGCGTGATCCTCGCACGCTCGTCAGCAGGTTGCACTCCCTGCACCGCCCCACCGACGGCACCACGGTGCTCGCGGTTCTCGACGCCCTGCACAACCTCGTGGCCAGTGTCTCCTTCAGTAGCCGGCCGCTGGACGGGCGCGAGGAGCCGCGCATCGTTCAACATCTGAACGGACATCGGGTTCAGTCGGGCGGGACGGCGAATCCGCTGGGTCCGGACCGCGCCACCCGGCCCCTGCTTCCGCTGCCCAGCCTGGTGCCGCGGAGCGGGGCGGGTGCCGGCCCCGGGCCGGAGCCGGTCGCCGCCGCCCCGCAGCCGCCTGCCGGGGGGGAGGGCGAGGGAGGGAGCGGTGACGCTCACGTCCCCACCGTCCCGGGGCCCCGACCGGCGGGGCGGGTGGTCGGCGGCGAGGAGGAGAAGCCTCTGGACGGCTGGACGCACCGCAACACGCTGCTGCAGAACCTTCGGCGGGTCATCCCGCACGACCTGCGCCTGCGCACCCCGGTACGGCTGGGCATGCTGCTGCAGTGCCGTACCGCGGAGGGCGGCTGGACTCCGGCCGACGGCCCGTGGATGTGGGCGCTGAACGACGCCTGCCACCTGCACGGTCTGCGCACCGGCCCCTATCTCACGCTCACCGACGGCGGTTGGCAGGTGCTGGGCGAGGACCGCCACGGACGCACACCGCGGCTGAGCGAGCGGGGCGAGCCCGCCCGGATCGCGTCGGTGCACCCGATGCGGAGCGGATACGGCACGGTGGTCGGGCACCACACGCCCCCGCCGGCGGCCCGGCGCCGCACCGCCGCCCGCTGACATCCCGCCCCCGTCTCCCGCGCGCCCCCCTGCCCGCCTGCTCCCCTCGTGGCGTCCGGGCGCGGCGGACGCCGACCGTCCGGGGCTCTCCCGGCCGTCTCGCGCCGCCTCGTCGCGGCGCGGCCCCCCGTTGGGCGCTCCTAGCCGATCAGTGCGCTGAGCCGACGCTGTTCGCCGCACACCACCAGCAGTTCCCCGGCCCGGGTCAGTCCGGCCACCAGGGCCTGCGCCTGCGTGGTCTCGTCACCGCCGTTCACCGCCAGCACGACGACGGGGCGCGCCGCGTCGCGGGCGTCGGCGGCGCTGGCGTAGAAGACGTCGCCGCGCTCGTCGAGCTGCCGCCAGTAGGAGGCCTCGCCGAAGGACAGCTCGTGCTGCTGCCACGGGTGGATCTCACCCGTGGTCAGGACCAGGATGTCGCCGGGCTCGCGGCCTTCCTCCAGCAGACCGTCCACGGCCTCGTCCGCGCGCTCCAGCGCCTCCCGCGGGGTGGCCTCGACGACGGTGATGCGGGCGGTCGGCCGGCCCTGCTGGCCCTCCGGTCCGCGCTGCGGGCGGTCTCCGCGCCCCTGCCCCGGGCGCTGCCGCTCCGCCCGGCCGGACGCTGCCCGTCCGGGGGTGGCTCGCGGTGTTCCCGGGCGGGGCACGGAGTCGGATATGGGCGGCCGGGGGGCCGGGGGACGGGGGACGGGGCCTGGGGTGGGACGGCCGGCGGAACCCCCGCCTCGGCCGTCGGGACGTGCGTCGCCGGAGCCCATCGCGCCGTTGGCGGTCTGTGGGCCCTCGGAGGAAACAAGCGGCATGATGCCCTGTCTATCAAACTACTCCGGGCCTCTCCCAGGCGGGGGCGGTCGTTTTAGCCTTTCGATACACGCCGGCCAGGGTTGAGGCCGAGTCGCAACCTTCCGGGGCTCGCGGAGGTCATTCCTCCACGTCCACGCCGTGGTCGGCGGCGAGGGCGGCGAGTCCCTCCTCGTAGCCCTGACCCACGGCGCGCAGCCGCCAGCGACCGCTCCTGCGGTAGACCTCGGCGAGCACCATCACCCGCTCCGATCCGGCGTCGTCCAGGCGCAGTTCGGCGAGGCGGGCGCCGGAGACCGGGTCGGTCGCGGCCATGTTCACCGCGACGTCCGCGAAGCCGGCGCCGGGCGCCGACTCGTCCAGCGCGAGCGCGATCAGCAGTTGCTCCCGTCCGGGCGGGAGGCGGTCCAGGTCGACGTCGACGGCGTCACTGGCGCCGCGCATGTCGCCCCGCCGTCCGCCGCCGGTCTTGCCGGCCAGGCGCACGCCGCCGGCGACGTGCTCGGGCTGGTTGTAGAAGACGAAGTCCTCGTCACCGCCCACCCGGCCCGCGTCGTCCAGGACCAGCGCGACCACGTCGGCGTCCACGTCGGCCGCGGCCCACCAGGAGGCCTCGACGCGCAGCCGGCTGCCGGTCAGGCCCAGGTCCTCCAGCGGCACGGTCTGGCCGCGCACCAGCGCGCGTGGCCGTGCGGCACCGGTTCCGCCGCCGCTGGCGGCGACGCGTGCGGGCACCGCGGCCGTCGCCGCCCGGGGCATGGGCTGGGTGGCGTCGGTGGTCGCCGCCGACGGCACCAGCACGGGCTCGGGCTCCCGCGACGACGCGGGGGCGGGCGCGGGCACGGCGGTGGACGGCGGCTGGGCCGGCCGCGGAGGGATGTGCGCCGCGGGGGGCGTGGTCGGCGACGGGGGTACGGGGCGCGCCGACGCGGCCGACGCGGCCGACGCGGCCGACGCGGTCGCGGGCGCCGGGGTGGCGGCCCCCGGTGAGGCGGCGTCACGGGCGGTGCGCTGGGCGACGTCCTCCCGGGTGCGTTCGAGGTCCGCGAGCAGCGCGAGGAACACGGGCTCCACGAGCACCCGGATGCCGCGCTCCCGCGCCCAGAAGGTGCGGTCGGCGGAGGCGTCGGGGTCGGCGACGACCAACAGGTCGACGTGGTCGTGGATGCCGGCGGCGCGGTGCAGGCCGGCGCGGGCGAACCGTTCCTCCAGTTCCCGGTCGTCGACGGCCACGTAGCCGTGCAGCAGCACCCGCGTGCCGGCGGTCAGCGGGCGTCCCCGGACCAGCACGTGACGCCCGGGCGTGATGGCCGCCGCGCCATCCGCCGGGCTCCCGCCCGACGGCCCGTCGGGTGATGTGGTGTCTCCGGCCATGGCGCCGAGGACCATCGTCACGATGTCGTTCACCGAGGCACGCGGCACCCCGAGCAGGGCACCGACCCGTACGAGGTCGGCCTGCTCCTCGGGGGCCACCCGTCCGCCGCCGGCGGCCATGGCGGCGGCGAGGGTCGTGACGTACAGCCGGTGGACGCTCTCCAGCCGCGCCTGGTCCATGCCCAGTGAGGCGGCCAGTTCGGCGAGGTCGGTGGCCTCCTGGGCGGTGAGCACCCGGTCCTCCAGGGAGGTGTCGAGGACGGCCAGGTAGGCGTCCTCCGCCTCCCCGACGCCTCCGGGTACGCCCGGGCTGCCCAGTCGTTCCAGGTAGGAGACGGCCTCGCGGCGGCGACGCTGCTCGGCCAGCTGGCGTTCCTGGCGCAGTTGGAGTGCGTCTCCCCGGCTGTGCACGGGGGCGGCCTCCCGGGGCGGGCGCGGCCAGTTCAGTGAGGCGGCCACGGTACGCGCCTGCTGCCAGTGCCGTTCCTGGTCGGCACCTCGGCCGAGGAAGTGGGTGAGGAGCGCGGAGGCCGCGAGTGCCTTTCCGGGCGCGCCCGCTCCCCGTGCCACGTCCAGGCCGGCCGCCTCGCACAGGGCGGTCAGGGTGAACCGGGCCGCCTCCGGGACATAGCGGTGGGCCTCCCGCATGGTGCACAGCGACACCAGGGGCGGCACGGCGGGTCGGCGCACCCGCTGGAACTCGCGCTCCAGGAAACCGATCTCGAAGCGGGCGTTGTGCGCGACGACGACGCGCTGCGCGAGCAGCCCGGCCAATTGGGGCGCGATGTCCCGGAACCGCGGGGCGCCGACCAGATCCTCGGGGAAGATCCCGTGCAGATCACTGTCACCGGGCGGGCCCTCGGGGTCCAACAGGGTGCTGAAGCGGTCGACGTGGTTGCCTTCGAGGTCGGTGAGGATCACGGCGACCTCGACGATGCGATGCCGGTGTGGTGACAGGCCCGTTGTCTCGACCGCCACCACCGCGTAGCCGGGGCACTCGCCCCTCGCCCCCAAGCGCACCTGGTTTCGCCCTCCACTCGTGAGGCCCTGGGCCCCCTCCCACCGGAGCCGACTCTACCGCCTGGCCGGGTGACGACGATCTGGCGGGCGCGACCACCTCGGCTCACCAGAGGCGCCGCGGGAACGCGAAAAAGGGGTGTGGCCCCGACCGAATTGAACTCGGTCGGGGCCACACCCCTATCACAAATATTCCGGCGGCGTCCTACTCTCCCACACACTCCCGCATGCAGTACCATCGGCGCTGTAAGGCTTAGCTTCCGGGTTCGGAATGTAACCGGGCGTTTCCCTCACGCTATGACCACCGGAAACCTTGGGAACACAAGGCAACCAGCAACAATCTTCAATTAACACTGGTCCTGGTCATTGCTCCAGAACCACACAGTGGACGCGTAGCATCTATGGACAAGCCCTCGGCCTATTAGTACCGGTCAGCTCCACACCTCACAGTGCTTCCACACCCGGCCTATCAACCCGGTCGTCTACCGGGAGCCTTAACCCATCACGTGGGTGGGAGTCCTCATCTCGAAGCAAGCTTCCCGCTTAGATGCTTTCAGCGGTTATCCCTCCCGAACGTAGCCAACCAGCCATGCCCTTGGCAGAACAACTGGCACACCAGAGGTTCGTCCGTCCCGGTCCTCTCGTACTAGGGACAGCCCTTCTCAAGACTCCTACGCGCACAGCGGATAGGGACCGAACTGTCTCACGACGTTCTAAACCCAGCTCGCGTACCGCTTTAATGGGCGAACAGCCCAACCCTTGGGACCAACTCCAGCCCCAGGATGCGACGAGCCGACATCGAGGTGCCAAACCATCCCGTCGATATGGACTCTTGGGGAAGATCAGCCTGTTATCCCCGGGGTACCTTTTATCCGTTGAGCGACGGCGCTTCCACAAGCCACCGCCGGATCACTAGTCCCTGCTTTCGCACCTGCTCGACCCGTCAGTCTCACAGTCAAGCTCCCTTGTGCACTTACACTCAACACCTGATTGCCAACCAGGCTGAGGGAACCTTTGGGCGCCTCCGTTACCCTTTAGGAGGCAACCGCCCCAGTTAAACTACCCACCAGACACTGTCCCTGATCCGGATCACGGACCCAGGTTAGACATCCAGCACGACCAGAGTGGTATTTCAACAACGCCTCCACCACGCCTAGCGACGCGGCTTCACCGGCTCCCACCTATCCTACACAAGCCGAACCGAACACCAATATCAAGCTATAGTAAAGGTCCCGGGGTCTTTCCGTCCTGCTGCGCGAAACGAGCATCTTTACTCGTAATGCAATTTCACCGGGCCCATGGTTGAGACAGTCGAGAAGTCGTTACGCCATTCGTGCAGGTCGGAACTTACCCGACAAGGAATTTCGCTACCTTAGGATGGTTATAGTTACCACCGCCGTTTACTGGCGCTTAAGTTCTCAGCTTCGCCAACCCTGAAGAGTCGACTAACCGGTCCCCTTAACGTTCCAGCACCGGGCAGGCGTCAGTCCGTATACATCGCCTTACGGCTTCGCACGGACCTGTGTTTTTAGTAAACAGTCGCTTCTCGCTGGTCTCTGCGGCCACCACCAGCTCCAGGAGCAAGTCCCTTCACCAGCAGCGGCCCCCCTTCTCCCGAAGTTACGGGGGCATTTTGCCGAGTTCCTTAACCATGGTTCACCCGAACGCCTCGGTATTCTCTACCTGACCACCTGAGTCGGTTTAGGGTACGGGCCGCTCCAACACTCGCTAGAGGCTTTTCTCGACAGCATAGGATCATCCACTTCGCCACAAAGGCTCGGCATCAGGTCTCAAGCACATGCCAGGCGGATTTGCCTACCTGGCGCCCTACACCCTTACCCCGGGACAACCACCGCCCGGGCTGGACTACCTTCCTGCGTCACCCCATCACTCACCTACTACCCCTTTGGGTCACCGGCTCCACTCCCGCAGTCCCGAAGGACCACGAAAGCTTCACGGGCTTAGCATCAGAGGGTTCAGCGTTGGGCGCGTTGAAACGGGTACGGGAATATCAACCCGTTGTCCATCGACTACGCCTGTCGGCCTCGCCTTA
>NZ_JACBZD010000001.1:0-70000 GCF_013407765.1 Allostreptomyces psammosilenae | reverse complement strand
AACGTCCACCGGCCGGTGTTGCACACCCACGACCGGTACGGGTACCGGATCGACGAGGTGGAGTACCACCCGGCGTGGCACGACCTGATGGGGCGGGCGGTGGCGGGTGGTCTGCACGCCGCGCCGTGGCGGGACGGCGCGGGTGCGGCCGCGCACGTGGTGCGGGCGGCGGCGTTCTACGTGACCAGTCAGGTGGAGGCGGGGCACTGCTGTCCGATCTCGATGACGTACGCCGTGGTGCCGGCGCTGCGGCACAACCCTGAGTTGGCGCGTCGGTACGAGCCGTTGCTGGCGTCGGAGCACTACGAGCCGGGTTTGCGTCCGCCGCTGGGGAAGCGGGGGCTGGTCGCCGGGATGTCGATGACGGAGAAGCAGGGTGGGTCGGACGTGCGGGCGAACTCCACGCGTGCCGAGCCGGTGGGGGATGAGGCGGGGGCGTACCGGATCACCGGCCACAAGTGGTTCACCTCGGCGCCGATGTCGGACGTGTTCCTGTGTCTGGCCCAGGCGCCGGGTGGGCTGTCCTGTTTCCTGGTGCCGCGGGTGCTGCCGGACGGGGCGCGCAACGGGGTGCGCTTGATGCGCCTGAAGGACAAGCTGGGGAACCACTCCAACGCCTCGGCGGAGGTGGAGTACGAGGGGGCGGTGGGGTGGCTGGTGGGTGAGGAGGGGCGTGGGGTGCGGACCATCGTGGAGATGGTGAACCTCACGCGGATGGACTGTGTGCTAGTGGCTGCGGCGGGGATGCGGTTGGGGACGACGCGGGCGGTGCACCACGCGGTGCACCGGCGGGCGTTCGGTGCCCGGTTGGTGGACGCGCCGTTGATGCGCAACGTGTTGGCCGATCTTGCCGTGGAGGCGGAGGCGGCGACGGTGTTGGCGATGCGCCTGGCGGGGGCGACGGATCGGGCGGTGGCGGGGGACGCGGGGGAGGAGGCGCTGCGCCGGTTGGCGTTGCCGGTGGCCAAGTACTGGGTGTGCAAGCGGGCGCCGGCCCATGCGGCGGAGGCGTTGGAGTGCCTGGGTGGGAACGGCTATGTGGAGGACTCCGGGATGCCGCGGTTGTACCGGGAGGCGCCGGTGACCTCGGTGTGGGAGGGGTCGGGGAACGTGACGGCGTTGGACGGGCTGCGGGCGATGGCGCGGGAGCCGGAGTCGGTGGAGGCGGTGCTGACGGAGGTGGACGCGGCGGCGGGGGCGGATCGGCGGTTGGACGCGGCGGCGCGGCGGCTGCGGGTGGAGTTGGGGCGTCGGGAGGGTCTGGAGGCGCGGGCGCGGCGGGTCGCGCAGGCGGTGGTGCTGGCGTTGCAGGGGTCGTTGCTGGTGCGGTTCGGGCATCCGGCGGTGGCGGACGCGTTCTGCGGGTCGCGACTGGAGGACGGGGTGGTGGGGTACGCGTTCGGGACGCTCGGGGAGTCGGTGGCGACGGACGTGTTGATCGAGCGGGCGCGGCCGGTGGTGCCGGCGGCCGGGTGAGGCTGGGCCGGTCGGCGGTGGGTCGGGCGGTGTCGGGTGGGGCGGGCGGCTGGTGCCGCTCCCGTCTCTAATGCGATGTTCGTCGCCTTAGGATGTGGCCTGGCAGGTCACGGTCGGTCACGGCGTTCGGAGTGGCGTGTGAGTTCCAGGGAGTCTGCGGGGGCGGGGTCGGCCCCGACGCCGGGTACCCGGCGGCCGGGTGGGCGGACGGCGCGGACGCGGGAGGCGGTGCGGGACGCCACCCTGGCGGAGTTGGCGCTGCACGGGTACGCGGGGCTGACCGTGGAGAACGTGGCGGAGCGTTCCGGGGTGCACAAGACGACGGTCTACCGGCGTTGGGGCGGGGTGGACGGTCTGGTGGTGGACGCCCTGGACCTGGCCGGGGAGGACTCCTGGCGGCCGCCGGACACCGGGTCGCTGGAGGGGGATCTCCGCGGGTTGGCCGACGAGGTGCGGGCGACCTTCGCGGATGCCGAGGCGGGGGCGGCGCCGTCGGCGTTCGTCGCGGCGGCGTTCCACTCGGAGCGGGCGGCGGCGGCGCTGCACGCCTTCTTCCGGGACCGGCACGCGCGGTCGGCGGTGATCGTGGAGCGTGCGGAGCGGCGTGGCGAGGTGCCGGCGGGGACCGACGCCGGTGCGGTGGTGCGGGCCACGACCGCACCGCTGTACTTCCGTCTGTTCATCACGGGTGAGCCGATGGACGGGGGCACGGTGGCCCAGGCGGTGGGGGCGGCGGTCGCGGCGGCCCGGGCGGGGGTGTTCGCGGCCGGCGGGTGAGGGCGGGCCGGTGGGGGTCGGTGGCTGCGGGGGTGGACGGTCGGGGCGGGGGTCATTCGGCGAGTGCCTGTTCGATGAGGCGGTCGGAGAGTTCGCGGACGCGGCGGCGGGCGTCGGTGTCGTACGCCTGGCCGGCGGCGGCGGCCTCGTGTTCGCCGTCGAAGAAGCGGCCGGTGACCTCGCGCATGGTGGGGCTGACGACGAGGCGCAGGACGGCGTTGGCGCCTTCGGGAACGGTGCTCATGGGTTCGACTCCGGCTTCGCGCACCATGGCGGTGTCCATGAAGGTGGCCGGGTGGACGGCGTTGGCGGTGACGGCGTGGCCGTGGAGTTCGGCGGCCAGGTCGAAGGTGAACATGACCTGGGCGAGTTTGCTGCGCGCGTAGGCGGTGAAGCCGTCGTAGGCGCCGGGCCGTTCCATGAGGGGGTCGTCGGCCGGGATGGGGTGCTGGCCGAGGGAGGCGACGTTGACGATCCGGGCGGGGGCGGAGGTGGTGAGCAGGGGGAGGAGTCGCCGGACGAGGTGGTAGCCGGCGAGGTGGTTGACGGCGAAGCGGAGTTCGATGCCGTCGGCGCTCTCCTCGCGGGCGGCGCCGGGTGGGCCGGCGCCGATGCCGGCGTTGCTGACCACGGCGTCGAGGCGGTCGTGGCCGGCGAGGAGGCGGTCGGCGAGGGCGTCGACCTGGCGGAGTTCGGCGAGGTCGGCGACGAGTTCGACGGCCCTGCCTCCGGTGGAGCGGATGGTCTCGGCGGTCTGGTGGACGCGGTCGGGGTCGCGGCCGTGCAGGAGGACCCGGGCGCCGGCGGAGGCGAGGCGGAGGGCGAGGTGGCGGCCGAGTCCGCTGGTGGCTCCGGTGACCAGGATGGTGCGGTCGTCGAGCCGTCCGGCGGCGGCGGTGGGGTCGCGGCGGGCGGCCCTCATCGGGTGGCCTCCGTCAGCGCGGGGGTGGGGCGGTGGTGTCCCATGCCGACTCCTAAAACGAGACACGGTGGTTCGCAAAAGCTAGTGCGCGGCGTCCGGTCTCGTAAAGTGCCAGCATGAGCGCCGCGGCCCCCTCCCCTGGTCCCCCGCCGACCGCGCCGCGTGGGCGCCCCCGCAGCGAGTCCGCGCGCCGGGCGGTGCTGGAGTCGGCGCTCAGGCTCTGCCAGCAGGAGGGCTACCAGCATCTGACGATCAAGGGCATCGCGGACGCCGCCGGGGTGGGCCGGCAGACCGTCTACCGCTGGTGGCCGGCGAAGACGGACGTCCTGCTGGAGGCGCTGCGGGCGTTGGCCGAGGTGGAGGAGGCGCGGCTGCGGCCGGACACCGGTGACACCCTGACCGACGTCGAGCGGCTGCTCGACGCCACCTTCACGCTTACCCGGGGGACGACCGGGCACGCGCTGGTCGGCCTGATGGCGGACGCCCAGGCGGACGGCGAGCTGGCGGAGAAGCTGCAGGGGACGGTGATCGGTCCGCGCCGCGACGCGCTGCGGGCGATCCTGGAGCGGGGGGTGTCGCGGGGCGAGCTGGCGCCGCGGATGCCGCTCGATCTGGCGGTCGACTTCGCCTTCGGCACGATGTGGTACCGGCTGCTCAGCCGGCACGCCCCGGTGGACGGCGCGCTGGCGCGGCAGATCACCGAGGTGCTGCGCACCATGCTGTCGGTCGAGCGCTGAGCCTTCCGGGCCCGCGAGCGCGCCGGCTGGCGCGAGTGCCGCGGCCCCACGAGTGCCGCGGCCCCACGCGTGTTGCGGCCCCGGTTCCGGGGGTGGAACCGGGGCCGCGGTCGGCGCTCGGTGGTCAGCGCTCGGTGTTCACTGCCCGCCGTTCAGCGGGCGGGCGCGGTGCTCAGCTGCAGCCGCTGGTGGAGCCGCAGCCCTCGCAGACGTGGCAGCTTCCGGCGCGGCGCATCTTGATGCCGCAGTTGAAGCACATCGGCGCGTCGGCGTCCAGGCCGAGCTGGGCCTCGACGAGCTCCGTGGAGCTGTGCACGTCGGACGCCTGGCGGACGGTCTCCTTGGGCTGCTCCGTGCGCACCTCGACCGGCTTCGGACGGGCCGGCTGGCGCGGGGCGGACTGCTGGAGCCCCTCCAGGTCCTCCTCCTCGAAGCCGTCCTCGGCGGTGTAGGAGCCGGTCTCCAGGTGCCGCTGGCGCTCCTCGGCGGAGTGGATGCCGAGGGCGGAGCGGGTCTCGAAGGGCAGGAAGTCCAGCGCGAGGCGGCGGAAGATGTAGTCGACGATGGACTGCGCCATCCGCACGTCCGGGTCGTCGGTCAGGCCCGCCGGCTCGAAGCGCATGTTGGTGAACTTCGAGACGTAGGTCTCCAGCGGCACGCCGTACTGGAGGCCGACGGAGACGGCGATGGAGAAGGCGTCCATCATGCCCGCGAGGGTGGAGCCCTGCTTGGACATCTTCAGGAAGACCTCGCCGAGGCCGTCGTCCGGGTAGGAGTTGGCGGTCATGTAGCCCTCGGCGCCGCCGACCGTGAAGGAGGTGGTGATGCCGGGGCGCCCCTTCGGCAGGCGCTTGCGGACCGGGCGGTACTCGACGACCTTCTCGACCTTGGGCTGTTCCTCGGCGACGGCGGCCTGCTTCTCCTCCTTCTTCTTGGCGGAGAGCGGCTGGCCCACCTTGCAGTTGTCGCGGTAGATCGCCAGGGCCTTCAGGCCGAGCTTCCAGCCCTGGAAGTAGATCTCCTCGATCTCCTCCACGGTGGCGGTCTCGGGCACGTTGCAGGTCTTGGAGATCGCGCCGGACAGGAAGGGCTGCGCGGCGGCCATCATCCGCACGTGGCCCATCGCGGAGATGGCGCGCTCACCCATGGCGCAGTCGAACACCTCGTAGTGCTCCGGCTTCAGGCCGGGGGCGTCGACGACGTGGCCGTGCTCGGCGATGTGCTCGACGATCGCCTCGATCTGCTCCTGCTGGTAGCCGAGGTTCTTCAGGGCGCGCGGCACCGTGTTGTTGACGATCTGCATGGAGCCGCCGCCGACCAGCTTCTTGAACTTCACCAGGGCGAGGTCGGGCTCCACGCCGGTGGTGTCGCAGTCCATCATCAGGCCGATGGTGCCGGTGGGGGCGAGCACGGAGGCCTGGGCGTTGCGGTAGCCGTGCTGCTCGCCGAGCTCCAGGACCTGCTGCCAGGCCCGGGTGGCGTGGTCCCAGATGCCGGTGTCCATGGGGTGCATGCGGGTGGCGGCGGCGTTGGCCTCGGCGTGCTGGCGCATGACCCGCTTGTGGCCCTCGGCGTCGCGGGCGTAGCCGTCGTAGGCGCCGACGGCCTCGGCGAGCTCGGCGGAGCGCTTGTAGGCGGTGCCGGTCATCAGGGAGGTGACGGCGCCGGCGAGGGCGCGGCCGCCGTCGGAGTCGTAGGCGTGACCGGTGGCCATCAGCAGGGCGCCGAGGTTGGCGTAGCCGATGCCGAGCTGGCGGTAGGCGCGGGTGGTCTCGCCGATCTTCTCGGTGGGGAAGTCGGCGAAGCAGATGGAGATGTCCATCGCGGTGATGACCAGCTCGACGACCTTGGCGAAGGTCTCGGCGTCGAAGGTGTCGGCGGCGCCGTCGGTCCCCTCGCGGAGGAATTTCATCAGGTTCAGCGAGGCGAGGTTGCACGAGGAGTTGTCCAGGTGCATGTATTCGCTGCAGGGGTTCGAGGCGGTGATGCGCCCGGCCTCGGGCGAGGTGTGCCAGTGGTTGATGGTGTCGTCGTACTGGATTCCGGGGTCGGCGCAGGCCCAGGCGGCCTCGGCCATCCGCCGGAACAGCTTGCGGGCGTCGACGGTCTCGATGACCTCGCCGGTCATCCGGGCGCGCAGGCCGAATTCCCGGCCCTCCTCGACGGCGCGCATGAACTCGTCGTTGACCCGGACGGAGTTGTTGGCGTTCTGGTACTGGACGGAGGTGATGTCCGCGCCGCCGAGGTCCATGTCGAACCCGGCGTCGCGCAGGGCGCGGATCTTCTCCTCCTCCTTCACCTTGGTGTCGATGAAGTCCTCGATGTCCGGGTGGTCGACGTCGAGGACGACCATCTTGGCGGCGCGGCGGGTGGCGCCGCCGGACTTGATGGTGCCGGCGGAGGCGTCGGCTCCGCGCATGAAGGAGACCGGGCCGGAGGCGTTGCCGCCCGAGGAGAGGAGCTCCTTGGAGGAGCGGATGCGGGAGAGGTTCAGGCCGGCGCCGGAGCCGCCCTTGAAGATCAGGCCCTCTTCCTTGTACCAGTCCAGGATCGAGTCCATCGAGTCGTCGACGGACAGGATGAAGCAGGCGCTCACCTGCTGCGGCTGCTTGGTGCCGACGTTGAACCAGACGGGCGAGTTGAAGCTGAAGATCTGGTGGAGCAGGGCGTGGGTGAGCTCCAGCTCGAAGATCTCGGCGTCGGCGGGGCTGGCGAAGTAGCCGTGCTCCTCGCCGGCGGCCCGGTAGGTCTTCACGACGCGGTCGATGAGCTGCTTGAGGCTGCTCTCGCGCTCGGGGGAGCCGACGGCGCCGCGGAAGTACTTGCTGGTGACGATGTTGACCGCGTTGACCGACCAGAAGTCGGGGAACTCGACGCCGCGCTGCTCGAAGTTGACCGAGCCGTCGCGCCAGTTGGTCATGACGACGTCGCGGCGCTCCCAGGTGACCGCGTCGTAGGGGTGGACGCCGGGCGTGGTGTGGATGCGGTCGATGCGCAGGCCGCGACCGTGTCCGGCGCCGCCGTGGTTCTTGCGCTTCCCGGAGGTTCCCGTGCCGGCGCCGGGCACCTTCGCGGTGGCCTTGGGGGCTGCGGCGGTGGCGGCGGCGGAGACGTTCTTGCGGGCACCGCGGGCCTTGGCCGGCTCGTTGGCCGGGCCGGGCTGCGCGGTGGCGCCCGGGGTGGCGGACCTGTCGTCTGCCGAGCCGGAGCCGCTGGTGGTGTCTGTCATGGGTCCTCCTACGGGCTGCAACGCCCTGGACGTCGTCGGTCTTCCCGACACGGGTGGTTCGGATGGGATCGCAGGCTGGTGGGCGCGACGCGTGGGGCGCCGGGGACGGGCGCCGTGGGCGTACGCGCGTGGGGCCGGTGAGGCCGAGGGGGGCCGGTGCGCGCCGGGGTCAGCCGGCGGCGGGCGCGGGCCGGGTGCCGCCGGTTCCGGCGGGGGGTGGTCCGTGGGGGTCGGGCCGGGTGGCGCGGAGTTCCGCGATGGCGGCCTCGAAGTCGTCGAGGGTGTCGAACGCCTGGTAGACGGAGGCGAAGCGAAGGTAGGCGACGAGGTCGAGTTCCTTCAGCGGGCCGAGTATCGCCAGGCCCACGTCGTGGGCGGTCAGTTCGGCGCTGCCGGTGGCGCGGAGCGCCTCCTCGACGCGGTGGCCGAGCACGGCCAGGGCGTCCTCGGTCACCGGCCGGCCCTGGCAGGCCTTGCGGACGCCGGCGATCACCTTGTCGCGGCTGAAGGCCTCGGTGACGCCGCTGCGCTTGATGACGGTGAGGGTGGCGGTCTCGATGGTGGTGAAGCGCCGGCCGCAGTGCTGGCACTGGCGGCGGCGGCGGATGGCGGCCCCGTCGTCGGCGGTGCGGCTGTCGACCACGCGGCTGTCGGGGTGCTTGCAGAAGGGGCAGTGCATGGCGGGGCCCTCTCTCTCGCTGTGTCCCGATTCGCTGGGTCGGCGGGTACCGGCCGGCGGTGGTGGCGCGCCCGGCCGCGCCGGGGCGCGGGGGGTCGCCGGTGCCGCGCCATGGTTCGGACCGGTCGCCCGGGGCGCGCGCCAATGGGTGGCGCGCGTCTGGGCGGTCGGGCCGCGGGGCGGCTGTGGCCTCGGCGTGGTGGCGCCGGAAGGCGGGCCTCATCCTAGGCGAACAACCGGCCCTGAACACAACTTCTGGGCGGCTGCCCCCTATGCAACCACAAGATCTAGGTGGGGGCTGACACCGGGGGTCGACACGCCGCGGGCCCTGGCGGGGCGCGCGGGCAGCCCGGAGGGCCTCCGGGGGTGGCCCGGCGGGCGTGGTTGGGGGTGCCCGGGAGGGGTGGGTGCGGATCCCGGCGACCACGGGATCGTACACGCGCGCGGGCGCCCGGCCGGGGCGGCTCGGGGCCGCCGGGCGGGGTCGAACGGGCCGCGGGGCGGGCGGCCGGGCGGCGGCCGGGAAACGGTCGACCGGCGTGTCGCGAGGGGGCGGGCACGGTGGCGGGAACGCCGGCGGGGCGGTTACGCGGGCGCGTCGCGGGCGGGGTGGGGGTCCACTAGAATCGCCTCAGTCGAACGAGATTTCGATGGAATACACCAACGCCCGGTTCCTGTCAGCAGAACTCGGATTAATTCACTCGAACGTGTGTTTGGCGCAACCTTTCGAAGGGATCTACCGTTGACCGGGCAGGGAGAACACCCAGGGAGAACGCCTTCGAGAGGGGCCGCCGTGACCAGCACCGGACGCAGCTCTGTACCCGTGCAGGACCGCTCTTCACACGAGCACCCGCGCATTCCGTCGGCGACCGTCGCACTGGATTCCGCACCCGCCATGGTCCGCTCTCTGCCAGGCCGTCCACCAGGCGTCCGCAATGACACCTCCGGCCTCACCGAACGCCAGCGCAAAGTCATCGACGTCATCAGGGACTCCGTCCAGCGCCGCGGTTACCCGCCCTCCATGCGTGAAATCGGCCAGGCGGTGGGCCTGTCCAGCACCTCCTCGGTGGCCCACCAGCTGATGGCCCTCGAACGCAAGGGCTACCTGCGCCGCGACCCGCACCGCCCCCGGGCCTACGAGGTGCGCGGGCTGGAGCCGCAGCGCACCGCCCCCGAGGTGGACGAGCCGGGCCGCCCCTCGACCTCCTACGTGCCCGTGGTGGGCCGGATCGCCGCCGGCGGGCCGATCCTCGCCGAGCAGTCCGTCGAGGACGTCTTCCCCCTGCCCAAGCAGGTCGTCGGCGAAGGGGAGCTGTTCCTGCTGAAGGTCGTCGGCGACTCCATGGTCGAGGCGGCCATCTGCGACGGCGACTGGGTCACCGTCCGCCGCCAGCCGACCGCCGACAACGGCGACATCGTCGCCGCGATGCTGGACGGCGAGGCCACCGTCAAGCGCTACCGGCTCCAGGACGGCCACGTCTGGCTGATGCCGCACAACGCCGCCTACGAACCCATCCCCGGCGACGGCGCCACCGTGCTGGGCAAGGTCGTGGCGGTGCTGCGCCGCGTCTGACCGAGGCCCCTCCCTCCCGCCCCCACGGCCGCGGCACCCGGCTCCCTGCCCCCGAGGTGCCCGTCCACACCCCGTCCCCGCAGCGCTGCACGCCATACCGGCGCCGCCGCCCCGGACGGCCAGGGCCCCACTCCCGGGTCCCCCACCCCGCCCGAGCGGTGGGGGACCCGGGAGTGGGGCCCTCGCGCGTCACCCGGGCCCGGCAGCCGCGGCCGGGCGCCGGCCCGGCTCACCCCACGCCGAGCGGATCCGCGGTGGAACGCGGCGCGACCGGCAGCGGCGGCGGCGCCGAGGCGTTGATGGCGGCCAGCGAGGAGCGCACCTGGCGCGGGTTCTCCGTGTACCAGAAGTCCGGCATGGAGGACCGCAGGAAGCCCCGGTAGCGCGCCGTGGCCAGCCGCGGGTCCAGCACGGCCACCACACCGCGGTCCCCCGCCGAACGCACCAGCCGGCCCGCCCCCTGGGCCATCAGCAGCGCGGCGTGCCGCGCCGCCACCGCCATGAACCCGTTGCCGCCGGCCTCCTCCACCGCGCGCTGCCGGGCGCTCATCAGCGGATCGTCCGGACGCGGGAAGGGGATGCGGTCCATCACCACCAGCTGGCAGGCCGAGCCCGGAACGTCCACCCCCTGCCACAGCGACAGGGTGCCGAACAGACAGGTGCCGGCGTCCTGCGCGAACGTCCGGATCAGCTCGCCGAGGGTGTCCTCGCCCTGGAGCAGCACCCGGTGGTCCAGCCGCTCCCGCATGGCCTCGGCGGCCGCCTGGGCGCCCCGCATGGAGGAGAACAGCCCCAGGGTGCGCCCGCCGGCCGCCTCGATCAGCTCGGCGAGCTCGTCCAGCATCGCCGGCGCCGGTCCGTCACGGCCCGGCTGCGGCAGGTGCCGGGCCACGTAGAGGATGCCCTGCTTCGGGTAGTCGAACGGCGAACCGACGTCGATGCCCCGCCAGGGCGCCGGGACGACCTCCTCCTCCCCCTCTCCCCCGGCGGCCGGCTCGGCCGCGGGCGCCGCCGCCGGCGACTGGGCGCCGCCGTCCCCGCCGTCCTCCGACAGCCGGTCGGAGGCGAACAGGCCCACCGAGGTGGCCACCGGCTCGAAGTCGCCGCCCAGCTTCAGCGTGGCGGAGGTGAGCACCACCCGGCGCTTCCCGAACAGGCCCTCGCGCAGCAGGCCGGCCACGGTCAGCGGCGCCACCCGCAGCGTCGCGCCGAAGCGGTCGTGCCGCTCGATCCACACCACGTCGTAGGGCGAGCGGCTCAGCACCCGCTCCACCGTCTCGTGGACGTTCTCCACGGAGGCCAGCGCCTGCTTGCGGGCCGCGTCCTCGTCGGAGACGCCGCGGTCCCGCACCTCGCCCAGCGAGGTGATCACCGCGCGGCAGCCGTCCCGCAGCGCCGCCAGGCACCAGGCCAGGTCCTCCGGCAGCTCGGTCAGCCGCCCCGGCTGCGCAATCTCCATCAGGCCGGTGAACTGGTCCACCGCCGACTGCATGGCGTCCACGGCGGTGCCGTTGGCCAGCTTCACCGACCGGCGCACCGCCCGGTTCGCGGCCCCCGAGGTCAGCTCGGCGGTCGCCACGCCGGTGACCCGGGAGACCAGTTCGTGCGCCTCGTCCACGATCAGCACGTCGTGCTCCGGCAGCACCGGGGCGTTCTCGATCGCGTCGATGGCCAGCAGCGCGTGGTTGGTCACCACGACGTCGGCCAGCTTGGCGCGCTCCCGGGCCGCCTCGGCGAAGCACTCCGCGCCGTAGGGGCAGCGGGAGGCGCCCAGGCACTCCCGGGAGGTCACCGACACCTGTGACCAGGCCCGGTCGGAGACCCCGGGGGTGAGGTCGTCGCGGTCGCCGGTCTCGGTGTCGTCGGCCCAGTCGCGCAGCCGCAGCAGGTCCTTGCCGAGCTTGCTGGTCGCCCCGGTGGTCACCTCGGCGCGGTCCAGCAGGGCGTCCTGCTCGTCGTCCGGCGCCCCCTCGTGCAGCCGGTGCAGGCACAGGTAGTTGCCGCGCCCCTTGAGCATGGCGAACTCCGGGGTGCGGCGCAGGCTGCCCCGCAGGGCGGTGACCGTGCGGGGCAGATCCCGCTCGACGAGCTGGCGCTGCAGCGCGATGGTCGCCGTGGCGATCACGACGCGGTCGCCGTGCGCCAGGGCCGGGACGAGATAGGCGAGGGACTTGCCCGTGCCGGTGCCGGCCTGGACGAGCAGGTGCTCGCCGGAGGCGATGGCGTCCGCGACGGCCTCGGCCATCGCGAGCTGGCCGGGGCGCTCGGTACCTCCGACGGCCTCGACGGCGGTGGCGAGCAGATCGCGGGTGCTGGGTTCACTCATGGCGGGTCCCAGCCTAGAGCGCCGGGCCGACAGCCGTGTCCTACTCGCCCCGCCCCGGTGGGGCCAGCGGGTTGCGGACCCGGCCGTGGGCGGCCACGTGCGGGCGGGTCGGGCTGTCCCGGTAGCCGTCCAGCAGCAGGCGGTTGCGGTTCAGGCAGAGCCGGTCGATCCAGGGGGTGAGCAGGTCGAAGGTGGTGAAGCGGTCGGCGAGCTCCGGGAAGCGGGCCTGGTGGTCGGTGATCTCCGCGCGGACCAGGGACCAGAACTCCCGCTCGGGCAGCCCGTGCTGCTCCTCGAGCAGGGGGGCGAGGTAGCGCAGCACCCCGACGAAGAACCCGGCGTGCAGGAACTGGCACAGGTAGTCGGGTTCCTCGCGCAGCAGCACGCCGGCCACCTCCTCGGGGAGGTCGTCGAGTTCGGGCAGCGGCTTGGCGCTGATGTTGACGTCGTCGACGAAGTCCTTGACGGCCAGTCGGGTGGGCACGTCGTGCTCGTCGAACAGCACGATGGCGTTCTCGCCGTGCGGGGAGAAGACGACGCCGTAGCGGTAGAGGAAGTGCAGCAGGGGCGGCAGCGTGGCGCCGAGCAGCCGGCGCACCCACTCGCCCGCGGTCATCCCGGAGCGGCTGATCAGGTGGGCGGCCAGCGAGCGGCCGGCTCCGTCGGTCTGCAGCAGGCAGGCCAGGGTGCGGGCGCGCTCGGTGGTGTCGAGCCGGGTGGCCACGGGCTCGCGCCAGATGGCGCCGAGCAGTTCCCGGTACTGGTAGGGCACGCCGGGCACGGACTCCAGGTGGGCGTGGCGGACGGTGACCGAGGCGACCTCGCCGAGCAGGACGACGCGGCAGTGGTCGCGGAGGAAGGGGTCGCCCTCGCACAGGCCCTGGATCCAGGCGGTGACGGCCGGGGCGGCCTGGGTGCGTTCGGTGGGCAGGCCGCGCCAGACGAGGGTGTTGAGGATCCGCAGCGGGAGTTTGACGCTGAGCCGGTCCGGGCGGCTGGTGTTGAGGAAGGTGCGGATGGACTGCTGGGGCAGCCAGGTGTCGCCGGCCTCGCCGAGCGGGACGATGCGTCCGGCGGCGATGTCGGCGGCGAAGAGCGGCAGGACCGTGGTGTCCCAGTGCCAGGGGTGCACGGGGAGCCAGTGGTAGTCGGCCGGGTTGAGGGAGCGGCTGGTCAGCTCGCTGCGGAAACGTTGCAGCACGGCGGGGTCGAGTTGGCCGGCGAGCAGGGTGGCGGGGTCGGCGAGCGGGCCGGTGCCGCGGTACTCGGCGAGGTCGCGGTGGACGGCGATCCAGGGCAGCCGGACGGGTCGGCGGGCCTCGGGGGCCCACAGGTCGGTGTCGTGGGCGGAGAACCCGAGGCGGCCCTTGTTGGCCACGAGCCAGGGGTGGCCGCTCTGGTGGCCCTCCAGCTCGGCGTAGTCGAGGTCGGCGAGGGTCTGCACGGGTGGGGTGGTGGCGACCAGCCGGGTGTCGGCGAGCAGGGTGTTGCACAGCTCCCGGTACAGGTGGCCGGCGGTGTCGCCGTCCAGGCCGAGGGCGTCCCGGGTGTCGGCGAGGAAGGTGGCGAGGTCTATGGAGTCCTCCGGGTGGCGGCGTAGCGAGTGCCGGTCGACGCGCCAGCTGCCGTAGGCGTGCCGGGTGGCGCGGAAGCGGTAGCTGACGCCGGGGGCCGGCTGGAGCAGGTGGCCGGTGGGGTCGTCGGGGTCGGGGGTGGGGGTGAGGAGTTCCTCGTAGGAGAACTCGGCGATGGCCTTGGCGACCAGGGCGCGGCTGGCCCGGGCGAAGTGCTCGGCGGTGAGGTGGGCGGGGACGGTCATCGGGTCTCCCGGGTGGTGGCGCGGTGCGCTGGTCTGGGGGCGGGTCAGAGGTGGCGGGCCTGGGGTGGCGGCCCGAAGGTGGTGAAGGCGGTGCGGGCGGGCAGGCGGTGCAGTCGGCGGCCGGTGACGGCGTGGAGGATTGTGGCGGCGCGCCAGGCGCCGAGGCCGAGGTCGGGGGTGCCCACGCCGTGGGTGTGGAGTTCGGCGTTCTGGACGTACAGGCCGGCGTCGGTGAGCGGGCGCAGTTCGACGCGGTGGTCGAGGCCGACGCGGAGGCGTCCGGCGTCGTCGCGGCGGATGAGTTCGTCGATCGGGGCCAGGGGCTCCGGGGTGGGGGCGGCGAACCCGGTGGCCAGCACGAGGGCGTCGGTGCGGATCTGGAAGCGGGCCCCGGTGGTGCCGTTGCGGCAGTCCAGGACGAGCGCGCCGGCGAGGGTGTCGTCCTCGCGGTGGGCTCCGGTGACCTCGGTGTCGGGGAGGAGCTCGGCGCGCGGGGTGGCGCCGCCGGTGCCGAGGTCGTAGAGGGCGTCGTGGATGTCGGCGAGGGTGTCGGCGCTGGCGGCCTTGTACAGCTGCCACTGGGTGGGCAGCAGGCGGTCGCGGACGGCCTGGGGCAGGCCGTGGAAGTGCCGGGTGTGGTCGGGGGTGAAGTGCTCCAGGCCGAGCTTGGAGTACTCCATGGGGGCGAAGGCGCGGGTGCGGGTGAGCCAGCGCAGGCGTGGGCCGGCGGGGGCGTCGGTGGGTTCGGCGCCGGGGTGGGCGGGGGTGCCGGGTCGGCCGGGGTCGTCGGTGAGGGTGGGGGTGGCGGGTCCGGTGGGTTTCTCGGCGTTGCCGTGGGTGCGCAGCAGGTCGAGGAAGATCTCGGCGCCGGACTGTCCGGAGCCGAGGACGGTGATGTCGGCGGCGCCGTCGAGTTCGGCGCGCCGGCCGAGGTGGTCGGCGGCGTGCCAGACCCGGGGGCCGAGCAGGGGGCGCAGGGTGTCCGGGACGGTGGGGGCGGTGCCGATGCCGAGGACGACGTTGCGGGTGAAGCAGGTGCGCACCGGGCCGCCGGTGGTGGGGCGGTACTCGACGCGGAAGGTGTGGGAGTCGTGTCGGTGGACGGCGGTGACGGTGCGTCCGAAGCGGCAGGTGGGCAGGGAGTGGGCGACCCAGCGGCAGTAGTCGTCGTACTCGCGCCGGGTGGGGTGGAGGCGTTCGGCGAAGTAGAAGGGGAAGAGCCGGTCGTGCTGGCGGAGGTAGTTGAGGAAGGACCAGCGGCTGGTGGGGTCGACGAGGGAGACCAGGTCAGCGAGGAAGGGGACCTGGAGGCGGGCGCCGTCGAGCATGAGGCCGTGGTGCCAGCGGAAGGTGTCCCGGGCGTCGAGGAAGAGGCAGTCGAGGTCGGGGACGGCGTCGGCGAGGGCGGCGAGGGAGAGGTTGAAGGGGCCGATGCCGATGCCGACGATGTCGTGGACCGGGTGGTGGGTGTCCGCGGTGGTGGGTGGGGCGGCGGGCGGGGTGGTGGGGCGGTCGGGCGGGGGTGTGGTCATGGGCGGTCCCGGTGGGGTGTGGGGGGTGGGTCGGCGGGCGCCGTCACAGCAGGTGGCGCAGGTGGCGCTCCCGGGTCATCAGGGCGGCGGTCTTGTCGGGGAGGGTGAGTTCGGCGGCGAGGCGGAAGCCGGCGTGCAGGAACGCGGCGACGGAGGGGGTGTTGGTGACGTCGGGTTCGGCGAGCACGCGGGGCGCGTGGGGGTGCAGGTCGAGGAGTCGGTCGGCGAGGGCGCGCAGCAGGGTGCCGCCGAGTCCGCGGCCGCGTCGGCGGGCGGTGCCGAGCAGCAGGTGCAGGCCGATGTCGCCGGGGTGTGCCGGGTAGTGGCGGGCGAGGGGGTCGAGGTCGGCGCGGTAGACCTCCCAGTAGCCGATGGGGGTGCCGTCGAGTTCGCCGACGCAGGGCAGGCTCCGTGCGCCGCCGGCGTGCTGTCGGGCCACGTGGTCGCGGGTGGTGGCGCAGGGCCCGGCGAGTTGCCAGAAGGCGTCGACGGCGGGGTCGTTCATCCAGCGGGTGAGGGTGGGCAGGTCGTGGTCGAGGTCGACGGGGCGCAGCCGGAAGGTGCCGTGGGGGGTGGGGATGGGGCCCCAGTCGGTGACGGGCCGCAGGGCGTGGGCGGCGTCGCCGGGGGTGGGCGTTGCGGGTGGGGCCGGATGGTGGTGGGTGGGGTCGTGGGGGTCGTGGTGGGTCATGGGTGGTCCGGCGCGGCGTGCAGGGGGTTGCCGATGGTGACGTAGACGGACTGGCTGTGGACGGGGCCGACGAGTTCGTCGAGGCCGCCGAGGCGGGTGAGCAGGTTGGCCTTGCAGCGCAGGGTGGGGCGTTCCAGGAGGAGGGCGGGGAGGGGGGAGCCGGTGGGGGTGAGGGATCTGAGGGCGTCGCGGGCGGCGGCGAGGAGGGTGTCCTCGTCGGCGAGGCGCTGGGAGCCGAGGGCGCCGACGAGTCCGAGGATGTTGTTGATGCCGAGGTAGTAGGCGAAGCGCTCGTCGACGACCGGGTCCTCGACGAAGGTGTCGCTGTGGCCGCCGATGCCGGGCAGGGCGGCGTCGAGGCGGTCGGCGGCGGAGGCGCGGAAGTAGTAGCCCTGGTTGTCGCGGTAGCGCCCGCCGTTGGGCCAGCCGTCGGGGTCGAGCAGGACGAGGGTGTTCTGCTGGTGGGCTTCGAGGGCGATGCCGGCGTGGCCGTCGAGCCAGACGACGGGGGCGACGACGGTGGCGAGGTAGCGCAGGAACCACTCGGTGGCGACCTGTGGGACGGGGCGGCCGGAGCGGGCGGCGAGGCGGTGCAGGAGGGCGGCTAGGCGGGAGCGGCCGCCCGCGGGGTCGTCGGGCAGGGGGTTCTCCGCGACGAGGGCGGCGACGCAGGTGACGTCGTCGGTGGGGGCGAAGGGGTTGGCGCGCAGGACGGTGTCGAGCGGGCCGGGGCGGGCGGTGTCGGGCGTGTCGGCGGTGTTGGGGTGGTCGACGCCGATCCAGGCGGGGTCGCGGACGATGTCGAAGCGGGGGTGGGCGGCGTGCCAGCGGCGGGCGAGTCCGGTTTCCAGGAGGCGGTGCACCTCGGTGCCGCGGTGGAGTTCCTTGCGGAGGTTCTCGCGGCGGCTGTTGGTGATGCGCAGGCCGAGGGAGAGCTTGAGCATCCAGGGCTGGCCGCTGCGGTGGACGGTGCGCACGGAGGAGGTGGGGTGCCAGTGCGGGCCGGCCGGTCCGAGGGGGCGCAGCAGGCCGTCGTCGATGAGCCGGGCCCATTCGGGCCGGTCGGCGAGGTGGGTGGCCTGCCAGGGGTGGGCGGGCAGCGGGAGGGTTCCGGGGGGTGTGGCGGGCGCGGCGGCGTGGCGGGCGAGGAGTTCGGTGGCGGGGAGTTCGGCGGCGGAGTCGGTGGCGACGAGGTCGTGGTGGACGGCGAACCAGTGCAGGGGGAAGGAGCCGCGCAGTTCGGGGGACCAGGCGGCGGTGGAGGCGGGGTCGAGGTCGTCGCGGCTCTTGGGGGCGGGGTGCAGGGGGTGGCCGAGGAGGAGGGACTGTTCGGCGGTGAGGAAGAGGTCGGTGGTGGGCGGGGCGGGGTCGCGGCGGCGTGCGGTGAGGATCTGGGTGACCACGCGGGTGGAGTCGGCGACGCGGGCGAGGAGGTCGGCGGTGGCGTGGGCGTCGCCGGCGGCGGGGGCGGGGGCGGGGTGGCCGTCGGGTGTGGCGCCGCCGTGGGTGGCGGCGCAGGCGCTGAGCAGGGCGGCGACCTCGGTGGGGGCGGGGTGGTGGGTGTGCCCGGTGTCGGTGTGGTGGAGGACGGGCGGGTCGAAGCGGTGCCATCCGCTGCGGGACCAGTGGCGTAGCGGGGCGCGGAGTTCGGTGCGGCCGTCGGGTGTGCGGATGGTGAGGACGTCGTCGTGCGGGCGGGGGGTGTCGGTCTCGCGGGTCCAGCAGCGCAGCAGGTGTTCGATGGCGGCGGCGTGGGCGGCGTGGGCGGGGTCGGGGTGCAGGAGGGGGTCCGGCTGGGGCGGCCGGGGGGCGCCGTCGGTGGTGGCGGTCTGGGCGCGGGTGGGGGCGGGCTGTCTCATGGCTCCTCGCATCGGGGTCGGCGCGGCGGGACGGGGTGGTCGCCGGGGGTGTGGCTGGTGCTGAGGGCGTCGCCCTCGGTGACGACGAGGCTCAGCAGCTGGTCGAGGTCGTCGGGGGTGGTGTGCGGGTTGAGCAGGGTGAGCTTCAGCCGGACGGTGCCGGGCGGGGTGCCGGGGCCGGTGGCCGGGCGGACGGTGGTGCGGCCGATGACGGCCCGTCCGGTCTCCAGCAGGCGGCGGCGCAGTCGGGCGTTGATCCGGTCGGGGTCGGCCGGTGGGGTCGGGGTGGCGGATGCGGGGGTGCCGGGGGGCGGCAGGTAGCGGAAGACCACGGTGGTGAGCACGGGCGGGGCGTGGAGTTCCAGGCGTGGGTGGGCGTCGATGCGGCGGGCGGCGTGGTGGGCGAGCCGGTGGCAGCGTTCGACGAGGTCGCCGAGGCCGTCGGTGCCGAGGGCGCGGAGGGTGACGGCGATCTTGAAGGCGTCGGCGCGGCGGGTGGTGCGCAGCGAGCGGCCGAGGAGTGAGGGGTAGCCGGCGGCCTCGTCGTCGTCGGGGTTGAGGTAGGCGGCGCGCTGTGCCAGGGGGTGGAAGGTGTCGGCGTGGCGGGCCAGCAGGATGCCGGAGGCGACGGGTTGCCAGCCGAGTTTGTGGGTGTCCAGCGCGATGGTGTCGGCCTCGGGGAGGCCGTCGAGGAGTGGGCGCAGCCGGGGGGTGAAGAGGGCTCCGGTGCCGTAGGAGGCGTCGACGTGGAGGTGGACGCGGTGGCGGCGGCAGACGGCGGCGATGGGTTCGAGCGGGTCGATGCTGCCGGTGTCGGTGGTGCCGGCGGTGGCGACGACCGCGACGGGCAGGTTGCCGTCGCGGGTGGCGGCGGCCAGGGCGGCGTCGAGGGCGGCGGGGTCCATGCGGTGCCGGTCGTCGGTCGGCACGGTGGTGGTGCGGCCGGCGCCGATGCCGAGGATGCCGGCGGAGCGGGCGATGGAGAAGTGGGCCTCGGTGGAGCAGAACACGCGCAGGCGGCCGGCCCAGTGGGGCGGGATGCCGTCGGTGGGGTCGTGGGTCGGGGTGGCCTGCTGGGCGTGGGCGCGCAGGGCGGTGTCGCGGGCCAGCAGCAGGGCGGTGAGGTTGGACTCGGTGCCGCCCGAGGTGACGGCGCCGGCGGCGTGCGCGGGGTCGTAGCCGACCAGGGTGGCGAAGGCGGTGATGACGGCCTCTTCCAGGGCGGTGGCGGAGGGGGCCTGGTCCCAGGAGTCGAGGGAGGGGTTGAGGGCGGCGGCGGCGAGGTCGGCGGCGGCGGCGACGGCCAGGGGCGGGCAGTGCAGGTGGGCGGCGCAGGCGGGGTCGGCAGGGTCGGCCGCGCCGCGGGCGAGGGCCCGGGTGAGGGTGTGCAGGGCTTCGGTGGGTCCGGTGCCGCGGGGGCGCAGCAGGTCGGGGCGGGGCGGGGTTACGGGGGCGGTCGGGGGTGCGGGGTGGCGCAGGGCGTGGGCGATGTCCCGGGCGGTGCCGGTGGGGCCGCCGTCGGGGAGCGGGCCGGCGCGGTCGACGGCACCCTTGGCGAGGGCGTCGAGGACGGTGTGCAGGAGGGGGGCGAGGGCGTCGGGGCCGGTGGTGCCGCCGGCGAGGGCGTCGGCGGGGACGGCGGTGCCGCCGTCCGGGGTGGTGGTCATCGGGTGCCCGCCGTGGGGTGGGGGCGGCGTTCGCGGCCGGCGAGGTCGGGGGCCGCGCGGTGTTCGTCGCCGCGCAGGTGGCCGCCGTCGAGGGTGGCGGCGGCCACGGCGTCGGCGAGGCGTTGCAGGACGGCCTCGGCCTGTTCGTCGGTGATGGTCAGTGGGGGCAGCAGGCGCACGACGCTGTCGTGCCGTCCGCCGATCTCCAGGATGAGGCCGCGGGCGAGGGCTTCGCCGCGGATGGCGGCGGCGGTGTGCGGGGCCGGGGGGCGGGCGCCGAGGTGGTCGGGTTCGGCGTCGGGGCGCACGATCTCCAGGCCGATCATCAGGCCGCGCCCGCGGACCTCGCCCACGCAGGGGTGGTGGGCGGCGAGCCCGCGCAGTGCCGCCGTCATGCGGGCGCCCACCTCGGCGGCGCGTTCGGCGAGGTGGGCGGCGCGCACGTGGCGCAGGGTGGCGGCGCCGGCGGCCATGGCGAGCTGGTTGCCGCGGAAGGTGCCCGCGTGCGAGCCGGGTGACCAGGTGTCGAGCGCGGAGCGGTAGACGACGACGGCGAGCGGCAGGCTGCCGCCGATGGCCTTGGAGAGCACCATGACGTCCGGGGTGACGCCGCTGTGCTGGACGGCCCAGAGCGCGCCGGTGCGGCCGAGGCCGGTCTGGATCTCGTCGACGATCAGCGGGATGCCGTGCGCGGTGGTGATCTCGCGCATGCGGCGCAGCCAGGCGTCGGGCGCGGGGACGACTCCGCCCTCGCCCTGGACGGCCTCCAGGATCATTCCGGCGGGCGGCTGGAGGCCGCTCTTGGGGTCCTCCAGCAGGGCGGCGGTGTAGTGGGCGGCGGTGCGCCAGCCGTCGGCGCCGATGCCGAAGGGGCAGCGGTAGGGGTGCGGGTAGGGCAGGTGGGTGGCGCCGACGCCGGCGGCGGCGCCGAGGTGGTGGCGGTGGTTCAGGTCGCCGGAGACGGCGAGGGCGCCGGCGGTCATGCCGTGGTAGGCGCCGCCGAAGGCGAGGACGCCGTGGCGGCCGGTGGCGGTGCGGGCGAGTTTGAGGGCGGCTTCGACGGCGTCGGTGCCGGCCGGGCCGCAGAACTGGATGCGGGCGTCGGCGGCGAACTCGGGTGGCAGGGCCTCGTAGAGCTCCTGGACGAAGTCGTCCTTGATGGGGGTGGCGAGGTCCAGGACGTGCAGCGGGGCCTCGGCGTCGAGCGCGGCGCGGATGGCCTCCAGGACGACCGGGTGGTTGTGGCCGAGGGCGAGGGTGCCGGCGCCGGAGAGGCAGTCGAGGTAGCGGCGGCCGTCGGCGCCCTCGATGGTCATGCCGCGGGCGCGGACCGGGACGACGGGGAAGGAGCGGGCGTAGGTGCGGGCGGCGGACTCGCGTTCCGCCTGGCGGCGCAGGATGGCCTCGTGGTCGGGCCGCGGGGGCGTGGGGGTGCCCGGTCGGCCCGTGCGCGGGGCCGGGGTGCGCGGGCCGGGCGGGGCGTCGGCGGCGGGCGCCGGGGGCCGCGGGGTGGGGGGTGGCGTGGCCGTGGGCCGTGCGGGCGTCGGGGGTGCGGTCACGCCCGAACCTCCTCGATCGGTGACAGGTAGGCAAGGCTTACCTTATTTACGTGACGCGATGCAAGTCCGCCGGAACGCTGTGTCACGTTAGCCATGGAACCGCCGAACTCCCGGCGGTCGTCCCCCCTAGTGACCAACTGTCACGGGAATTCGCCCTCGGAGGCGGTCTCCGCGCTACGATGCGGCGCCCACCCACGGGGGCGGCGACTGTCATGCTCAGGGCCTTATCCGGACCCTGCGCCAGGCCGCCGCCGGCACCACGGCATAGTGGTGGCCGAAAACGAACGTCTCACCAGCCGTGCCCGGTGGTCGGGGACCTGCCGGCGCGACCGAAGGCGTCCACGGCTCCACGCACGCGATACGACAAGCCGGTGTCACCGTCGCACCGGCACAGGGGGTTTTCACGTCTCATGTCCAGACGATTCCTCACGCGGGGGCGCCGCGGCGGCGCCGCGCTCGCCGCGCTCACGGCATCCCTGCTCCTGGCGACGGCCTGCGCGCCGAGCGGGGAGGACCCGGCGGCGGCGCCCTCCGCCTCCCCCTCCGCCGAGCCCAGCGGCGACGCCCCGGGCCCCGGCTCGGAGGCCCTGGCCATCCCGGAGTTCGACGTCGACCTCGACCAGCTCGCCGAACAGGGCATCGAGGCCCTGGAGAACCTGGAGGGCTACGAGGACTGGCAGTGGGACGACTGGCGGAACTGGGCCGACCAGCACATCTTCCAGAACCCGCTGATCCGCGACCTGTGGGACCCGGAGCGCTTCGAGCAGGCCGAGCCCCCGCAGCAGGAGGAGCCGCCGGCCGAGAGCCCGACCCCCGAGCCCGAGGAGCCGGACGACGGCGTCCCGCCGGCCATCGAGGCGGAGGCCGCCCCGCGCCCCTACGCCGAGACGGGCGAGGCGATCGTCGGCAAGCTGTTCTTCGACACCCCCGAGGGCCCGGCCGAGTGCTCGGCCACCGTGGTGGCCGACCCCAGCAACCCCGGCGCCTCCAACCTGGTCTGGACGGCCGGCCACTGCGTGCACGGCGGCAACGGCGCCGGCTGGTACCGCAACATCATGTTCGTCCCGGCCTTCAACTCCGCGGGCAACGCCGAGGACCCGGACGTGACCACGGAGGAGCTCTCCCCCTACGGCGCCTGGTGGGCCGTCGACGCCACCGCCTCCACGCTGTGGCAGGAGTCCGGCGAGAACTACGGCAACGAGGCCAGCACCGAGGACTGGGCGATCCTGCGGGTCGCCAACATGGACGGCAGCACCACCTCCCTGGAGGAGACCGTCGGTGACGCCGCCCCGGTGTGGTTCAACGCCGACGAGGAGCTGGCGCGGGCCGACGCCTGGGGCTACCCGGCCGTGCCGCCCTACGACGGGCTGGACCTGTACAGCTGCGCCCAGGACGACCCGGACCGGCTGGACGTCACCCCGGACACCACCCCGATGTGGTGGATCGGCTGCACCATGACCGGCGGCGCCAGCGGCGGCGGCTGGTTCGCCGAGCGGGACGGCGAGCGGGTGCTGATCAGCAACAACTCCATCGCCGACCTCGACTACACCTGGATGGCCGGGCCCTACCTCGGCGCCGAGGCCGAGGCCGCCTTCGAGGAGTTCACCGCCGGCTGACGCACCGTCGCCGACGCGGTCGACGGGTATAGCGCCGAACGGCCGCCGGAGGACAGGAGCGATCCGGCCAACCGCTGATCCTCCTCCTCCGGCCGCCGGCCGGCCCTCCGCCGGCCGGCCACCACCCCGGACAGCCCCAGGCGACCGGGCGGGGGCGGAGACGGCCTCGGGCCGGGAGCCACCGCTCCCGGCCCGAGGCCGTCACTGTCGGTCAGCCGAGCCGGGGCGCGCCCCGGCCGGCGGTCAGCTCGCCGAAGCCCCCTGGACCGCGAACGCCTCCAGGTCGGCGGCGAGCGCGTGGCCCACCCGGGCGCTCAGCAGGGTGCCGTGCTCGGTGTGCTCGGTGGAGAGCACCTCGCCGTCCCGGTGCACCCGCGCCACCAGGTCGCCGCGCTCGTACGGCAGCAGGGCCAGCACCTCGACGTCGGGGTGCGGCAGCTCCCGCTCGATCCAGGCCAGCAGCTCCTCGATGCCCTGGCCGGTGCGGGCCGAGACCGCGATCGCCCGCGGCTCCCGGCGCAGCAGCGCCTGGAGCACCAGCGGGTCGGCGGCGTCCGCCTTGTTGACCACCACGATCTCCGGCACGTCCTGCGCCTCGACGTCCGCGATCACCTGGCGGACCGCGGCCAGCTGCGCCGTCGGATCCGGGTGCGCGCCGTCCACCACGTGCAGGATGAGGTCGGCGTCGGCCACCTCCTCCATGGTGGAGCGGAAGGCCTCCACCAGGTGGTGCGGCAGGTGGCGCACGAAACCGACCGTGTCGGCGAGCGTGTAGACGCGGCCGCCCGGCGTCTGGGCCCGGCGCACCGTCGGATCCAGGGTGGCGAACAGGGCGTTCTCCACCAGCACGCCGGCACCGGTCAGCCGGTTCAGCAGCGAGGACTTGCCGGCGTTGGTGTAGCCGGCGATGGCCACCGAGGGGACGGCACCCCGGCGGCGCTCCTGCCGCTTGGTGTCCCGGCCCTTCTTCATCGCGGCGATCTCCCGCCGCAGCTTGGCCATCTTCTCGCGGATGCGCCGCCGGTCCGTCTCGATCTTGGTCTCACCGGGACCACGGGTGGCCATGCCGCCGCCCGAGGAGCCGGAGCCACCACCACCCATCTGCCGGGAGAGCGACTGACCCCAACCCCGCAGGCGCGGCAGCATGTACTGCATCTGCGCGAGCGAGACCTGCGCCTTGCCCTCCCGGGACTTGGCGTGCTGGGCGAAGATGTCGAGGATCAGGGCGGTGCGGTCGACCACCTTGACCTTGACGGCGTCCTCCAGGTGGATCAGCTGCGCGGGGGTGAGCTCACCGTCGCAGACCACGGTGTCCGCACCGCTGGCCTGGACGATGTCCCGCAGCTCCTGCGCCTTGCCGGAGCCGATGTAGGTGGCCGGGTCCGGGCGGGAGCGCCGCTGGATCACCCCGTCGAGCACCTGGGAACCGGCCGTCTCGGCGAGCGCGGCCAGCTCCGCGAGGGAGTTCTCCGCCTCCTCGACGGTGCCGTCCGTCCAGACGCCGACGAGCACCACGCGCTCCAGACGGAGCTGGCGGTACTCGACCTCGGTGACGTCGGCGAGTTCGGTGGAGAGTCCGGCGACGCGACGCAGCGCCGCGCGCTCGCTGCGGTCGAACTGGTCGCCGTCGTAGGCGAACTCGTCCACGGCGTCCGGGGCGTAGCCGTCGTCGTCCATGAGCGCCTGGGCGCGCCGCGACTCCTCCAGGCGCCACCTGGGTTCGAGCGGTTCCTCCGCGGCGGCCCGGATGGTGTCGTCCTGGTTGCGGTAAGTCGAGGTCATCGTGTCCTGTCGGGAGTACGGATTGGCCGGCCGGGGCACGCGGTCGCGAACCCGGGCCACAGGCCCCTGCGCCGGCTCGTCGCGGCGCCGTCCGGGGCGGGCACGCTCCTGGTGCGGAGCGCGACACCCGGTACAACGCCGGAGGGCGGCCGGCCATTCCATCGTCGCACGGGCGACGATGGGCGTCACCCGTATTAGCGCCCCCAACCGCGCGCCGCCGGCGACGCCCCCGGGCTGGTCGGGGGGTGCGCCGGGGCCGGGCGGCGCGCCCGGTAGACGTCGTACACGCCGGGCACCCGGCGCACCGCCCGCATCAGCTCCGGCAGCCGGGCGGGGTCGGCCAGCTCCACGGTGTAGGTGTGCCGCACCTGGGCCGCGCGCGGCGGCCCCACCTCCGCCGCGACCACGGCGACGTCCGCGTCGCACAGCGCGGCGGTGACGTCGGCCAGCAGGCCGGGGCGGCTGAGCGCCTCGGCCTGGAGGGTCACCCGGTGCCGGGCCCGGGCTCCGGGCACCCACTCCACCCGGACGACCGCGCGGCCGGCCCGCCGCATCGCCTCCCCCTCCGCGCAGTCGCGGCGGTGCGCGGCGACCGTGCCCCGGCGGAGCAGGTAGCCGACCAGGGGGTCGGGGGGCACCGGGGTGCAGCAGCGGGAGAGGCGGACCGGCGCCTCGGCGTGCCCGGGGACGCGGAGGATCCCGGCCGCCGGCTCCGGACGCCGCGGGCGGCGCCGTGCCGGGCGGGCGGCGCCGTCGGGGGCCGCGGGCGCGTCCCGGGGGCGGCTCCCGGCCCGGTCGCCGTCGGCGTTCCGGTCGCCGGCGCCGGTCCGGTCGGGGACGTCGCCGGTCCGGTCGGGGACGTCGGCCCCGGTGCCCGGCGCCGTCCCGGCGCGGGGCCGCCCGGTGCCGCCGGTGGCCGTGCCGTGCTGTTCCAGCCAGCGGGCGATGGCGATCCGCGCCACGGGGGTGCGGGCCATGTGCAGCCAGCTCGGGGACGGCCCGGAGGGCTCTCCCGGCGAGGAGAGCAGTTCGACGACGTCGCCGTCGCCGAGCCGCGCGGACAGGCTGACCAGGCGGCCGTTGAGCCGCGCCGCCACGCACCCGTGACCGGTGCGCTCGCCCAGCGCGTAGGCGGCGTCCACGCAGGTGGCGCCGGGAGGGAGCTGGAGGGTGCGGCCGTCCGTGGACAGCACGGTGATCTCCTGGTCCTCGGCCATCTCCGCGGTGAGCGAGGACCAGAAGGTGTCCGGGTCCGGGGCCTGGAGCTGCCAGCGCAGCAGCCGGGTGAGCCACCCGGGGCGCGCCGGGCGGTCCCCCCGCCCCCGGCCGGCCGCGCGGTCGGGGTGTTCCGGTCGGCCCGGCCGCTCCGCGGGACCTGTGCGGGGGGCGTCCGCGGGCGCGGGGTCCGGCTCCTGGCGGAGTCCCGGCCGCGGGGGCGCGTCCGGGCCGGGGGCCTCCCCGGCGACCAGCGGCACCGGTCCGGCGGAGCCCGGCGCGCCGGCCGCCCCGTGCTCCGCCGACCCGTCCTCGGTCGCCTCGATGTCCGCCGCTCCGGCGGTCGGGTCGGCGGCGGCCTCCGCGTCCTCGGCGTGCAGCGCCACCACGCCGTACTCGGCCACCCGGTGCATCCGGTGGGTGCGGATCAGCGTCTCCACCACGTCCCCGCCGGCCGTCGCCACCGAGGTGTGCAGCGACTGGTACAGGTTGAACTTGGGCGTCGCCACGTAGTCGGTGAAGCCGCCGGCCACCGGCGTGTACCGGGTGTGCAGCACGCCGAGCGCGGCGTAGCAGTCGCGGTCGCGCTCCACCAGCACCAGCAGCCGGCCGAAGTCGTAGGGGCCGAGTCGGTCGCCGCCCCGGCGCAGCCGGACCCGGTGCGTCGAGACGCAGTGCCGGGCGTAGGGGCGCACCTCGGCGGGGACGCGCGCCTCCCGCAGGGCCCGGCCCACCTCGGCGGCGAGGTCGGCCAGCGGGTCGTCCGGCCGGGCCTCGTGGGCGGTGATCATGGCGCGGGTCCGGGCGTACTCCTCCGGGTGGAGGGTGGCGAAGACCGTGTCCTCCAGCTCGGCCTTGATGGTCTGCACGCCCAGGCGTTCGGCGAGCGGGATGAGGACGTCCCGGGTCACCTTGGCGATGCGCACCTGGCTGCTGGGTTTCATGTGCTGGATGGTGCGCATGTTGTGCAGCCGGTCGGCGAGCTTGATGACCATCACGCGGAGGTCGTCGCCGGTGGCGACCAGCATCTTGCGGAAGGTCTCGGCCTCGGCCGCCGCGCCGAAGTCGACCTTGCGCAGCTTGGTGACCCCGTCGACGAGGTAGGCCACCTCGGGGCCGAAGTGCTCCCGGACCTGCCGCAGGGTCAGGTCGGTGTCCTCGACGGTGTCGTGCAGCAGGGCGGCGGCGAGCGTGGTGGTCTCCGCGCCGAGCTGGGCGAGGATCATGGCGACGGCGAGCGGGTGGGTGATGAACGGGCCGCCGCTCTTGCGCAGCTGACCGCGGTGGCAGCGCTCGGCGAGCAGGTAGGCGCGGTGCAGCACGCCGAGGTCGGCGCGCGGGTGGTGGGCGCGGTGGACCCGGACGATGGGCTGCAGGGCGTGCGGCACCTCCGGCGCGCCGCCCCGCCGGTTCGGCAGTCCGGAGGTGAGCAGGGCGGCGGTGGCCATGTTGACCCGGCCGGGCAGGGTGATCAGGCCGGGACGGTCCCGGCGGGTGCCGACGCGCCCCGCCGGCTCCGGCGCGGGGGCGGACGCCGGGGCGGGTGGGGAGGGTGGAGGCGGGAGGGTGGGCGCGGCGGGATCGGGGTTGTCACCCGGGGCTGCGGGCATTGGGGTACCTCCGGCAGCGTCGTCACTGCGGCGGGCCCGCCCCGGCGGTCGGCCGGCGGCGGCCGCCTGGATGCTACCGAGAGCAACATGCCGGGCGGCCGGCGCGTTTCCCACCGTCACCAAGTCCACTCTTTCGGCGGACGCGCCCCACGGCGGCCTCGCACAGCCGTGCGTCCGCCGGGGTGGTCACCCCGTGGCGAGCCAGTCCGGGTCGATCCGGCCCTCGGCGACGATGACGGCCGGGCCGGTCATCTCCACGTGCCCGTCCGGGCGTTCGGTGATCCGCAGGCGTCCGCCGGGGACGTCCACGGTGTAGGTGGCGGGCTGTCCGCTGCGCGCCGGGTCGAGGCCGTCCCGGCGGGCCGCGGCCACCATGACGGCGCAGGCGCCGGTGCCGCAGGAGAGGGTCTCCCCGGAGCCGCGCTCGTGGACCCGCAGCGCCACGTGGCGTTCGCCGCGGTCCACCACGAACTCCACGTTCACGCCGTCCGGGTAGGCGGCGGCGGGGGTCACCGTGGGGGCGGTGCGCAGTTCGCCGGCGTGGTCGAGGTCGTCGACGAAGGCCACCGCGTGCGGGTTGCCCATGTTGACGTTGCGGGCCGGCCAGGAGCGCTCGCCGACCCGCACCACGATGCCGTCCGGGCCGGGCAGCCGGGCGGGGCCCATGTCGACGGTGACCTCCGCGGGGCCGTCCGGGCCGTCGGCTCCGATCACCGCGTGGCGGACGCCGGCCCGGGTGGCGACGGCGACGGCGCCCGGCGCGACGAGTTGCTCCCGGACCAGGAAGCGCACGAAGACGCGGACCCCGTTGCCGCACATCTCGGCGACGCTGCCGTCGGCGTTGCGGTAGTCCATGAACCACTCCGCCTCCTCCGCCATCGCGGCCGCCTCCGGGTGCGCCGCGGAGCGCACCACCCGCAGCAGGCCGTCCCCGCCGATGCCGGTCCGCCGGTCGCAGAGCCGGGCGACCATGGCGGGCGGGAGGTCGAGGGAGCCGTCGGGGTCGGGCACGATGACGAAGTCGTTGCCGGTGCCGTGCCCCTTGAGGATGCGCAGAGTGTCCACCCGCCCATTATGGGTCCGCCGGCCCGGTGGCCGTCGGCCGGACCGGGCGGCGGACGGCCCCGGCGGCGGACGGTCCTCGCGGCGGGCGGTCCTCGCGGCGGGCCGGGGTGGCGGGGGTCAGACCAGGACGGCGACGCGCCACAGGGCGAGCGCGGCCAGCACGCCGACGCCGGCGGCGTAGGCCAGCACGATGCGCCAGTCGGGGCGCTGCCCGGCCAGGCTGTGCGGCAGGCCCGGCAGCCGGGAGCCGGCGCGGTGGCCGACGACCGTCGCCCAGCAGGCCGCGGCGGCCATCAGCAGCAGGCCGAGGATGCCGGCCGGGGCGCCGTCGCCGTTCGGGGAGAAGGCCAGCGGGAAGGCGAACATCAGCGACCCCAGGGTGGCCAGGGTCACCAGCGGCACCAGCACCACGAGCCGGATGCGCCGCTGCGGGCGGATGTCGCGGAAGGTGCTGGTGGGCGCCGGCTCCTCGGCGGGGTCGTCGTCGGTCTCGTGGGCGCGCGCGGCGCGGCGGGCCTCGACGAACCGCGCGGTGGGCGGGAAGCGCCTGTGCTGCGTCGACCGGGCGGCGCCGGGCGGCGCGTCCGGGGCGGGCTCGCCGTCGAAGGGCGCGTCGGCGAACGGATCCGCGCCGTGCGGATCCACCCCGTGCGGATCCACGATCGGGGAGGCGTGCGGCGGTTCCTGACGAGCCGTGTGGTGCCGGTCGTCGGCGGTGCCGAGGCCGAGGGCGTCGGCGTCCGCACGCGGCTCCGTCTCGTGGCTGAACCTGGCGACCGCGGGGCCGGTGGGGCCGGAGTCGAGGGGGTGCCGTCCGGCCGGTCGGCGGGGCGCCGGGGCGTGGCCGCCCGGTCTGCCGGAGGGGTCGGGTCTCGCGTCGCCCGGGGCGACATCGCGGTGCGCGCCGGTATCCATGGACACTCGGCCTCCCGGGACTTCGCACCTGACCGGCTTATCCAGCCGCCGACCCCTCGATCATGGCATGACGGCGAGGCGGCAAGCCCTCGTTCCGGTCCTCCGTGGCCATCACGTGATCAGGTCGTGATTGTTCGTGGTTGGCCCGATCTCACCGGTCAGATATCCGGGCGAATTCGGGCGAAATCCCCGGTTCGCATCGGCCGCTCCAGCGATCAGTTCGACTGGTTTCGAGCGCAACCAATCCGCTCCAGAGCCCGCCCGACCAGCTCCGGGGCGTCGTGGGGCAACCACGCCACGCGGTCGTCGCGGCGGAACCAGGACTCCTGCCGCCGGGCGAAACGGCGCGTGGCACGGATGGTCTCCTCCCGCGCCGCGGCTTCCGTGCACGCCCCGTCGAGGGCGGCGAGGACCTGCTGGTACCCCAGCGCGCGGGAGGCCGTCCGGCCCTCGCGCAGACCGTATTCGGCCAGATGACGCACCTCGTCGACCAGGCCGGCCCGCCACATCCGGTCCACCCGGGCCGCGATCCGCTCGTCGAGCACCGGGCGCGGCATCTCCAGCCCGATCTGGACGGCGTCGTAGACGTACTCCTGGACCGGCAGCGTCGCCGTGAACGGCCGGCCGGTGATCTCCACGACCTCCAGGGCGCGCACCACCCGGCGGCCGTTGCCCGGCAGGATCGCCCGGGCCGCCTTCGGATCGAGCGCGGCCAGGCGGGCGTGCAGCGCGCCGGAGCCCTCCTCGGCCAGTTCGGCCTCCAGCCGGGCGCGCACCTCGGGGTCGGTACCGGGGAACTCCATCACGTCCAGCGCCGCGCGGACGTACAGCCCGGAGCCGCCGACCAGGACGGGGGTGCGGCCGGCGGCCAGCAGTCGGTCGATCTCCGCCCGGGCGAGCCGCTGGTACTCGGCGACGCTGGCGGTGACGGTGACGTCCCAGACGTCCAGCAGGTGATGCGGAACGCCGTGCCGCTCCTCGGGGGTGAGCTTGGCGGTGCCGATGTCCATGCCGCGGTACAGCTGCATGGAGTCGGCGTTGATCACCTCGCCACCCAGCTCCTCCGCCAGCGCGACCCCCAGGTCGGACTTGCCCACCGCGGTCGCGCCCACCACGGCGACGACGCGGGGCGCGCCGGGGGAGGACGGCCGGGTGGCCGCGGCGGCGCGCCGGGCGAGCGCGTCGCCCGGGACTGCGGAGGGGGCGGACGGCTCCGCGCAAGGGTCGTCGGACCTGCTGTACATGAGGCAAGTCTCCCAGACGCCGACGACGCCACCGACCGCCGCGGAGGCCGCCGGGCATCCGGCACCCGGGGCACCGAACCAGGCGAAAGAGGTCGAAAGCCCTCTTATTCGCATCTCGTCCACGGGGACATCAACCACCAGGAAAGGTAGCGTCGGAGGAGAAGGGCCGCTCGCGGCCGGGAACCCTCGCGGGACCGGTCGCCGGCGGCGACGCCGCACGGACTCGTGGAGGACGGCATGGGCGCGTTCGACAAGTTCAAGGACAAGGCCGACCAGCTGAAGGACAAGGTGGGCGGCGAACGGATCGACAAGGGCGTCGAGAAGGCCGGCGACGCGGTCGACCAGCGCACCGGCGGCAAGTACGCCGAGCAGGTCGACAAGGCGCAGGAGGCGGCCAGCGAGCGCTACGGCCAGGGAGCAGGGGGCGGCGAGCCGGGCTCCGAGGGCGAGCGGCGGTAGTCCGCGCCGCCGCCCGGGGCACCTCCCCGGCGCCCGGGTCGGCCGGTGCTCCCGGGCGCCGCCCCACCGGGGCACCCGGTGCCTAGTCGGTGCCCTCCGGTCGGCCGGGGGCGTCCCCGGCCTGCCACAGAGCGGTGAAGTAGCCCACGCCGTAGGGCGCCTCCTCGCGCAGCAGCCGGGCCCGCAGCTCGCCGGACCGGGCCGCCGGGCCGGCAGCGCCGGCCAGGGCCTGCCACGCGGCGCGCCCCCCGGCGCCCAGCTCGGCGGCCAGTTCGCCGTCCAGCGCCGCGAGCGCGGCGACGTCCCCCGAGGCGAGCGCCGTGGCGACCTCCGCGTCGAAGGCCGCGGCGCGCTGGTCCAGGTAGCCCGGCGCCTTGAGGGTGCGGCAGATGCTGCCCTCCCCCACCACCAGCAGGGCGACCCGCTCGTCGCCGGCCGCCAGCGCGGGGCCGACCTCGCGCAGCAGGACCTCCGCCGGGGTGCGCGGATCCAGGGCGACGGCCGCGCAGGCCACCCGCAGCTCCGCCCCGCCGTCCACCAGGGTCTCCAGCAGGTGCGCGGCGACCGTCAGGGACGACGGGAGCCGGTCGTCGGCCGTCCGCGGGGCGGCGGGCATCCCGGGGGCCGGCTCGACGCGCCGGCCCGGCAGCACGACCTCCATGGGGACCCCGTACCGGGCGAAGTCCCCGCGGGTTCCGGCCGGGTAGGCGCGGGGCTCGCCGGCCTCCACCGGCTGCGTGTGGCCGGTGGGGCCGGTGGGGTCCGCGGGGCCCACCACCACCAGGCGGTCCGGGTGGGTCGCCAGCACGGCGGCGATCGCCTCGCCGCACGCCTTGCGGAGGTCTTCCGTCTCAACGGCCGCCGCCCCGGCCAGCCGTGGCACGAGCACGGGCGGGGCAGGGCAGATGGCAGCAGCAGCGAACACGTCCGTCCGATCGTCGCGCAGGTCGTCAGGGAGGCCGGCCGCCCGGGCCGGGCCCGGGCTAGTCGCAGCCGCAGCCGGAGGCCGAAGCCGGCGCCGGGGTGGGCGCGGGCGCGCCGATCGACGGCATGCCCAGCATCACCCCGGGCTGGGCCGGCGGCGTGGTGTTCCGCCGTTCCCAGGCGTCACCGGCGCGGGTCCGGCGGACGCCGGCCGCCGGCGCCTCGGCGAGCAGGTGGTGCGGTGCGGCGTAGCTGATGGTGACGGTCGCCGTGTCACCGGGCCGGGGGGCCGGACCGGTGGCGGGCGGAGCGAAGTGCACGAGCCGGTTGTCGGGAGCCCGACCGGACAGCCGGGCGGTCTGGTCGTCCTTGCGACCCTCGCCCTCGGCCACCAGGACCTCGACCGTACGGCCCACCTGCTTGATGTTCTCCTCCCAGGAGATCTCCTCCTGGAGGGCGATCAGACGGTCGTAGCGCTCCTGGACCACGGCCTTCGGGACCTGGCCGTCCATCTCGGCGGCCGGGGTGCCGGGGCGCTTGGAGTACTGGAAGGTGAAGGCGTTCGCGAAACGGGCCTCGCGGACGACGTGCAGGGTCTGCTCGAAGTCCTCCTCGGTCTCGCCGGGGAACCCGACGATGATGTCGGTCGAGATGGCCGCGTGCGGCATCGCCGCCCGCACCTTCTCGATGATGCCGAGGTAACGCTCCTGGCGGTAGGAGCGGCGCATGGCTTTCAGGATCGTGTCCGAACCCGACTGCAGCGGCATGTGCAGCTGCGGCATGACGTTCGGGGTCTCGGCCATGGCGGCGATGACGTCGTCGGTGAAGTCGCGCGGGTGCGGGGAGGTGAAGCGGACCCGCTCCAGCCCCTCGATCGCCCCGCAGGCGCGCAGCAGCTTGGAGAACGCCTCGCGGTCGCCGATGTCGGAGCCGTAGGCGTTGACGTTCTGGCCGAGCAGGGTGATCTCGATGACGCCCTCGGCGACCAGCGCCTCGATCTCGGCCAGGATGTCGCCGGGCCGGCGGTCCTTCTCCTTGCCGCGCAGCGCCGGGACGATGCAGAACGTGCACGTGTTGTTGCAGCCGACGGAGATCGACACCCAGGCGGCGTAGGCGGACTCGCGGCGGGTGGGCAGCGTGGAGGGGAAGCGCTCCAGCGACTCCAGGATCTCCACCTGCGCCTCCTGCTGGACGCGGGCGCGCTCCAGCAGCGTCGGCAGCGAGCCGATGTTGTGCGTGCCGAACACGACGTCCACCCAGGGGGCGCGGCGGACGATGGTGTCCCGGTCCTTCTGCGCCAGGCAGCCGCCGACGGCGATCTGCATGCCCGGGCGAGCGGCCTTCTTCGGGGCGAGCTGCCCGAGGTTGCCGTACAGCTTGTTGTCGGCGTTCTCCCGCACCGCGCAGGTGTTGAACACGACCACGTCGGCCTGCTCCCCCTTGGGGGCGCGCCGGTAGCCGGCACCCTCCAGCAGCCCGGCCAGCCGCTCGGAGTCGTGCACGTTCATCTGGCACCCGTGGGTGCGCACCTCATACGTCCGCTCACTGTGCTCGTTCATCGCCCGTCTAGCCTACGCGCTGCGGGGGCGTGGGGGCCCGGGGTGGCGGGGCCCTCCCCCGTCGGCGGTCGGCGCCCGAAGACGCCTGGGCAGGGGGGTGGGGGCGGTGGGAGGATCGGGGGCGTGGCGGAGAGCGGAGGCGGTGCCGGGCGCGGGGCGCACGACGGCCGGGAGCGGGACGGCGCGGCCGGGCGGCGGCCGTCCCGGCGGGCGGTGCTGCGGTGGGGCGGCGCGGCCGGGCTGGCCGGGGCGACGGCGGTGGGGGCGTGGCAGCTGTCGGCGTTGGCGGCGGGCGGTGGTCCGTCGGGGCGGCTGCGGTTCACCACGGGGGTGCCGACCGGCGTCTACCACATGTACGCGGAGCAGTTGCTGAAGGCGTTCCGCCACGACCTGCCGGACGTGCGGGTGGAGCTGGCGCCCTCGCAGGGGTCGGTGGAGAACCTGCGGCGGCTGGCCACGGGCGAGGCGGACCTGGGGTTCGTCGCGGCGGACGCGGTGGCCGACTACTGCGGAGAGGGGCAGGACCGGCTGCGGGCGGTGGCGCGGCTGTACGACGACTACATCCAGCTGGTGGTGCCGCGGAACTCGCCGGTGCGCACGATCTGGGACCTGCGCGGGCTGCGGGTCGGGATCGGGCAGCCGAAGTCGGGGGTGGAGCTGGTGACCCGGCGGCTGCTGAAGGCGGCCGAGCTGGTGCCCGACGTGGACTTCGAGGCGGTGGCGGTCTCCATCGACCGGGCGCCGGCCCTGCTGCGCGGGGACGGCGCGGACGCCGCGGAGCGGCTGGACGCCTTCTTCTGGTCGGGGGGCCTGCCGACCAGGGCGGTCAGCGAGCTGGTGGAGCCGTCGGTGGAGGGGGTGCGGCCGTTCCCGGTGCGGCTGGTGCCGCTGGACGGGCTGGCGGAGACGCTGCACCAGCTGCCCGCGCCGGCGGACGCCTGCCACGCCCAGCCGCTGCGCGCCTACCGGGTCTCCACGGTGCCGGCGGGGACGTACCGGGTGCGCGGCAGCCGGGAGGTGCCGGCGGCCGTGCCGACCATCGCGGTGCCCAACCTGCTGGTGTGCAACGAGGGGCTGGAGCGGCGGCTGGCGGAGGCGGCGACCCGGGTGGTGATGGACAGCCGGGACCGGATCGGCGAGGAGGTGCACTCCGCGCAGCTGGTGGACCTGCGCACGGCCATCTACACCCATCCGCTGGCGCTGCACACCGGCGCCCAGGACTACTACCGGTCGGTCAAGCCCTGATCGCCCCGCTCCGGCGCGGCGCCGGCGGGCTCGGCGGGGAGCCCGGGGGCGGGCGCCGGCGGCGGGACGGGTGCGGGCGGGCGCCGCTTAACCGGGCGTTCGGCGCGCGGGGCCCACAGGGTGACCCGCAGGCCGTGCGGGGTGTTGTGGGTGACGTCGAGGCCGCCGCCGCAGCCGACCAGCAGGGCGCGGGCGATGGAGAGCCCGAGGCCGGAGCCGTCGGTGTTCTGGTGGCGGGGGCTGCGCCAGAAGCGGTCGCCGGCGCGGCCGATCTCCTCCTCGGACAGGCCGGGGCCGCTGTCGGCGACGGTGACCCGGACCCGGCCGTCCCGGGCGTCCACCCACACCCGGACCTCGGAGCCGGCCGGGGTGTACTTGACGGCGTTGTCCAGCACCGCGTCCAGGGCGCTGCCGAAGGCCACGGCGTCCAGCAGCGCCGGCGGCACCGGCCCCGCGTCGTCCGGCGCCGCCGCGCCGGCCGCCGGCTCCGGGGGGTGCGGCAGCAGGCGCACCCGGGCGTCGGCGGCGGCGGGTTCCCAGGCGTGCAGGCGCTCGGCGACCAGCTCGGCGACGTCGGTGGGGCGCAGCGGGCGGGTGGAGCCCTCGGCGGTGGCCAGCCCGAGGATGTCGTCGACCACCCGGGCCAGCCGGCGGTACTCCTCGCGGACCTTGGCGAACTCCTCCTCGCTGTGCGGCGGCAGGTCCATGCCGAGGACCTCTATCCGCAGCATCAGCGCGGCGAGCGGGTTGCGCAGCTGGTGGGAGGCGTCGGCGACGAAGGCGCGCTGGCGTTCGAAGGCGTCCTCGACGTGGTCGGCCATCTCGTTGAAGGCGCGGGTGAGGCGGCGCAGCTCCGGCGGGCCGCCGGAGGGCGGGACGCGCGCGGCGAACCGTCCGGTGGCGATGCGGTGGGCGGTGGCGTCCAGGACCCGCACCGGGCGGAGCACCCAGCGGGTGAGCTGCACGGCGAGGGCCACGGCGGCGAGCATGGCGACGCTCTCGCCGGCGGCGAGCACCAGCCAGCCGTCCCGGACCCGGGCGCGCATGCCGTCGGTCGGGGACTCGGTGAGGACGACGGCCACCACGTCGCCGTCCCGGACGACGGGCGAGGCGACCACGAGGTAGTCGTCCTGCCAGGGCCACACCTGGGGCGGGTCGTGGCTGCGGCGGCCGGAGAGCGCCTCGCCGAAGGCGCGCTGCACCAGGGGGTCGTCGGAGACCCGGTAGCCGTCGTCGGAGATCGCCACGGGCTGCTGGTTGCGGTCGAAGATGCCGGCCCGGATGCCGTAGAGCTCACCGTACCGGCGCAGCTCGTCGCGGAGGGTGGCGATGCGGCGGGCGGCGTCCTGGTCGTCGGTGCCCTCCATCGCGCCGGTGCCGTCCGGGTCGGTGGAGCCGGTGGCCGGCCACCGCCCGACGTCGCCGGCCTTGGCGGCGGGCACGCTGTACAGCGCGAGGCCGGCGAAGCGCGCGGTGTCGTCGAGCCGGTCGACGACGACGCGCTGCTGCTGGGCGGCGGCCTGGCTGGCCGCGAGCGGCACGCCGAGCGCGAGCAGCACGCAGGCCATCAGGAAGATGAGCAGGCCGAGGAGACGGACGCGCAACGGCGCCTCACCGCCCGGGCGGGCCGGTGGGCGGGTCGGCGGCCGGTTCGTCCGACGTGCCGGCGGTCAGCCGGTACCCGATGCCACGGACGGTCTCGATGGCGTCGGGCAGGGCGAGCTTGGCGCGCAGCGAGGCGACGTGCACCTCCAGGCTGCGGGCGAGCCCGTCGTAGCTGCTCTCCCACACCTCGCTGAGGATCTGCTGGCGCCGGCAGACCACCCCGGGCCGCTCGGCGAGCAGCGCCAGGAGGTCGAACTCCTTGCGGGTGAGCGAGACCTCGCTGCCCCGGACGCGGACCCGGCGGGCGTCGGCGTCGATCTCGATGGGGCCGATCCGGCGGGCGCCGGCGGTGGCCGGGTGCGCCTCGGGAGCACCGGGCGCCGGGTGGGTGGCGGCCGGCTCGCCGGGCGCCGTGGCGGCTGCCGAGCCGGCGCGGCCGGGCTCGGTGGCGCCCGCGGCGCCGGCCGGGCGGGACTGGTGCGGGGGGCGGTTGGTGCGCCGGACGACGGCCAGGATGCGGGCGATCAGCTCGGTCATGTCGAACGGCTTGACGATGTAGTCGTCGGCGCCCAGGTCCAGCCCGTGCACCCGGTCCCGGATGTCGCCACGGGCGGTGACCATGATGATCGGGAGCGTGGCGCTGTGCGAGCGGATCCGGCGGCAGACCCGGAAGCCGTCCTGCTGCGGCAGCCCCACGTCCAGCAGCACCGCGTCGAAGGCGTCCGGGCCGGCCTGGGTCAGGCGTTCGAGGGCGTCCTCGCCGTTGCGCACGTGCCGCACGGCCATGTGGTGCCGGTTGAGCACGGTGACCAGTGCGGAGGCCACGTGGTCGTCGTCCTCCACGAGTAGCAGCTGCACCGTCCTCCTCGATCTCCCTTTCCCCCCGTTCGGCCTGGCCCGCGGCTCCCTCCCGGCGCTCGTGCCCCGGTGCGCGAGCGGTGCCGTCCGTCTCCCGTTCAACCCGACGACACCCCGATGGTCACCCGGCGAGGGGCCCGGAGGGAACAAGCGTTACCCATCCGGTACCTCAAGTGATCCTCAGATTCGATGCGTCTGGGCACGATGGCTCATATGGTCACCGGACATCGTGCCCGGGCAGCCCGTGTCCGGGCGGCGTCCGGGGCCCGCCCCACCTGCCGACCTGTCGACCTGCCGCCGGAGCTGACATGAGCCAGACCCTCGTCGCACTGGAGAGCGTGAACAAGCACTTCGGTGACCTGCACGTGCTCCAGGACATCGACCTGTCCATCGCCAGTGGCGAGGTCGTCGTCGTGATCGGCCCGTCCGGGTCTGGCAAGTCGACACTGTGCCGCACGATCAACCGGCTGGAGACGATCGATTCCGGCCGGATCACGATCGAGGGCCGGGAGCTGCCCCAGGAGGGCCGGGCGCTGGCCCGGCTGCGCGCGGACGTGGGCATGGTGTTCCAGTCGTTCAACCTGTTCGCGCACAAGACGGTGCTGGAGAACGTCACCCTCGGGCAGCGCAAGGTGCGGCGGGTCGCCAAGGCGGACGCGGAGCGGCGGGCGATGGAGCTGCTGGAGCGGGTGGGCGTGGCCTCCCAGGCCCAGAAGTACCCGGCGCAGCTGTCCGGCGGTCAGCAGCAGCGCGTGGCGATCGCCCGGGCGCTGGCGATGGACCCGAAGGTGATGCTCTTCGACGAGCCGACCTCCGCCCTCGACCCGGAGATGATCAACGAGGTGCTGGAGGTGATGCGCCAGCTCGCCGCCGACGGCATGACGATGGTCGTGGTGACCCACGAGATGGGCTTCGCCCGCTCCGCGGCCAACCGCGTGGTGTTCATGGCGGACGGGCGCATCGTCGAGGAGGCGTCGCCGAAGGAGTTCTTCTCCAACCCCCGCAGCGACCGCGCCAAGGACTTCCTCTCCAAGATCCTCAAGCACTGAGGAACGCAGGGCCGGCGCGGAGGCGGGCCAGGCGTCACCGGCGAGGGAAGGGCGCCGGAGTCGCCGCCCCGACCGCCGCCCGTCCTCCGCTCCCGCACGGACCCGCCACCGTCCGCCGGGTCCGCCCGGGCGCCCGCACGGGAAGGGGCGTCCCACCGGATACGGCCCTGTGGCCGTGGTGGCGGCCGTAGCGTAGCCGTTCGCACCTGAAGCAGTACCCGTGGCCCCGCGGCACCCGCGGGACGCACACCCGCAGTCGTAGACGTACCGTCCGATGCACCCTCACCGGACCAGTGATATGGGGATGGCCATGAAATTCCGCAAGACCGCTGTCGCGTGCCTCGCCGTGCTCGCCCTGAGCGCCACCGCCTGTGGGCGCGAGGGCTCCCCGGAGGACACCACCGCCGGAGAGGGCACCGAGACCGCGCCGGCGCTGCCGACCTACGAGGTCGCCACCGACGTGCAGATCGACTCCCCCACCTGGCAGGAGGCGCACGACGCCGGCACGATCCAGATCGGCGTCAAGGCCGACCAGCCGGGCCTGGGCTTCCAGAACGTGGCGACCAACGAGTACTCCGGTTTCGACATCGAGATCGCCAAGATGATCGCCGCCTCCCTGGGCTTCAGCGAGGAGCAGATCGAGTTCACCACGATCGCCTCGGCGAACCGTGAGACGGCGCTGTCCGGCGGCCAGGTGGACTACTACGTCGGCACCTACACGATCAACGACAAGCGCAAGGAACTGGTCGACTTCGCCGGCCCGTACTTCATCGCCGGCCAGAGCCTGCTGGTGACCAGCGACTCCGACATCACCGGCCCGGAGACGCTGGAGGGCAAGCGGGTCTGCTCGGTCAGCGGCTCCACCCCGCTGCAGCGCATGCAGGACGGCGACTACGGCGCCGAGCTGGTGGCCTACGACGGCTACGCGCAGTGCGTGGAGAACCTGATCAGCGGCCAGGTGGACGCGGTGACCACGGACGACGCGATCCTCAACGGCTACGCCTCGCAGAACCAGGGCCAGCTGAAGGTCGTCGGCGAGCCGTTCTCCGAGGAGCCCTACGGCGTGGGCCTGCCCAAGGGCGACGACGCCCTGCGCGAGGCGGTCAACGACGCCCTCCAGGAGCACATGGACAACGGCAACTGGAAGGCCGCCTTCGACGCCACCCTCGGCCTCGGCGGCGCCGAGGCGCCGGAGCCGCCGGCGCTGGACCGCTACTGACGCACCCCGTCGGCCGGCCCCGCCCGCCGGGGCCGGCCGGCAGGCGTGCCCGGCACGTCCCCCGCGCGGCCGTGGGTCGCCGCGCCCGCCCGCCCTCCCCGCCCTCCCCCTGTCGTCACCCAGGCGGCAATCCTTGACTGATGAGGTATTGCCTTGGACGTTCTGCTGGACAATCTCGACGTGTTCCGGCGTGGATTCCTCGGAACACTGTCGCTGACGGTCGTCAGCGGCCTGCTCGCCCTGGCGCTCGGCGTAGTGATCGCCGGCTTCCGGGTCTCCCCGGTACCGCCGCTGCGCGCCTTCGGCACGGCGTGGGTGACGGTGCTCCGCAACACCCCGTTGACGCTGCTGTTCTTCATCGCCGTCTTCGCCCTGCCCCGGCTCGGCGTGAGCCTCTCCTTCTACACCCTCGCCATCCTCGCGCTGGGCTTCTACACCTCGGCGTTCGTCTGTGAGGCCGTGCGGTCCGGCATCAACACGGTGCCGCTCGGCCAGGCCGAGGCGGCGCGCAGCCTCGGCATGACCTTCACCCAGACCCTCACCCAGGTGGTGCTGCCGCAGGCGTTCCGCACGGTCGTCCCGCCGATCGGCTCGCTGCTGATCGCGCTCACCAGGAACAGCTCGATCGCCGGCGCGTTCAGCGTCTTCGAGCTGTTCAGCGTCACCCGGCAGCTCAACGAGGACGGCTACAGCATCTGGTGGCTGTTCTTCTGGGTGGCCGTCTGCTACCTGGTGATGTCCGGCGTGCTCATCACCCTGTTCCGCTTCCTGGAGAACCGACTGGCGGTGGCCCGATGAGTTCCAGCGTGCTGTACGACGCGCCCGGCCCCCGGGCCCGGCTGCGCAACCGGGTGATCAGCGTGGTGACCGGGGTGGCGCTGGTCGCCCTGGTGGTCGGGGTGATCTGGCGGCTGGACTCCACCGGCCAGTTCGCCGCGCGGCTGTGGGAGCCGTTCCAGTACGTGGAGATCCAGGAGCGCATCCTGGGCGGCGTGCTCGCCACCCTGCAGGCGTTCGCCCTGGCCGGCCTGTTCTCGCTGGTGCTGGGCGCGGCGCTGGCCATCGGCCGGCTGTCGGACCACGCCTGGGTGCGGCTGCCCTGCGCGGCGGTCGTGGAGTTCTTCCGCGCCATGCCGCTGCTGGTGATGATCTTCGCCCTGTACCTGGCCTTCTTCACCGCCACCCCGCTGTGGGCGCTGGTGATCGGCCTGACCCTGTACAACGGGGCGGTCCAGGCGGAGGTCATCCGCGCCGGCATCAACGCGGTGCCCCGCGGCCAGCGGGAGGCCGCGTACGCGCTGGGACTGCGCAAGAGCCAGGTGATGATGACCGTGCTGCTGCCGCAGGCCGTGCGGTCCATGCTGCCGACGATCATCAGCCAGCTGGTGGTGACCCTGAAGGACACCTCGCTGGGCTTCATCATCACCTACGAGGAGCTGCTCTACGTCGGCCGGCTGATCGCCTCGAACTCCTCCGGCTACCCGTACATCCCGGTGGTGCTGGTGATCGCGCCGATCTACATCGGCCTGTGCATGGCGCTGTCCGCGCTGGCCACCTGGCTGGAACGGCGCGGGCGGCGCAACCCGCGGCTGGCCGGCCGTCCGGGCCCGACCGGCGCCGGCGCGGAGAACGACATGGCGCAGACCCCGCTGCTGGTCGCCGGCGCGGTGACGTCCACGGACGTCCAGGACGCCAAGGTGGACGGCGGCTCCCTGGGCGGCGACGCCTCGGCCTCCGGCGGCGGCCAGTAGGCCGCCTCCCCGCCCGGTCCGCCCACCGCTCGACGCGGCCGTCGGCACACCGGGCCCGCCTCGTGGGGCGTGCGGCGAACGCCGCGCGCCCCACGGCGTTTCCCGGCGCGGCCCCGGCGAACTGGCGGTGCGTCAACCACCGGCCGGATCCGGAGGTCCCACCCCACGCGACGCCTCCGGACGCGTACCCTGACGGCGCACACCCGCGCAGCCGATCCGGCGCACGCCCCCGCGCGTGCTCCGGAACCCGGTTACCGTGGCTGTGCACCTGCTTTCGCTTGACGTGACACCTCGCCAGTCTGTTGCATACTCGGAGTAATCGCGCAGGGTGCCACCCGGCGCGGGCCGCCGCGGTGGCCCGACCGGCGGTGCCGGCCGCGATGCGCACCACCGTGCACGGAATGCCCGTCGTGCACGCCAGGCCCGTCCCAGCGCACAGGAGCGAGGTCCGTCATGGATCCGGTGATCGTCGTCGGTGCAGGCCCCGTGGGTCTCGCGCTCGCGCTCGCCCTGGCCGGCAACGACGTCCCGGTGCTGGTGCTCGACGCCGGGGGCGGCATCAGCCCGGAGACCACCCGCACCACCGTGCTGCGTCCGGACACCACCGCGTTCCTCGGCGGCCTCGGCTACCGCCGGGTGGTCGGCGACGGCGCCGGCTGGCACCTGTGGCGCACCCTCGACCGGCGCCGGGAACTGCTCGAACTCCCCTGTGCCATGCCCATGACCGGCGGCGGACAGCCCGACCTCCCGGTGCCCGCGGCCACCACCGGCCGGGCGCCGGCCCGCCGCACGGACTCCGCCGCGCTCGCCCCCCGCACGCCGCCCGTCCGCGCCGGCGGGCTGCGCCTCCCGGAGGGGCCGGCCACCGTGCTGCACCTGGAGCAGCACCGCCTGCAACGCGGACTGCGCGACGCCGTCACCGCCACCCCCCTGGTGCGGATCGTCCAGGGGGTCCGGGTGGACGGCGTCCAGCAGGACGACACGGGCGTCAGCGTCCGCACCGTGCCCGCCGACGACGCGCCCGAGGGCGCCGGTCCGGCCCGCGCCGGCGGGGCGGGCGGCCCGGGACCCGGCGGGGCGGAGGCCACCTGGTGGCGCGGCAGCTACCTGGTGGGGTGCGACGGCGCCCTGTCCGCCGTCCGCAAGCTGCTGCGCGTCCGGTTCCCCGGACGCACGGCGGTGGACCGCCACGCGGTCGCCACCATCCGGGCCGCCCTGCCCTTCGACGGTGAGGCCCGCCTCCAACTGCGCCCCCCGTGGCACCGGGCGGAGCAGGAGGTCACCGCGCGCCCGCTGCCGGACGGCATCTGGCGGATCGACTGGCGGCTCCCCGGCGGCTCCGGCGACACCCCGGTCGACCGCCGCTCCCCCCAGCAGGCACCGATGCCGGCCGACGAACTCCTGCCCCGGCTGCGCGGCGCCCTGGAGGCCTGGTGCGGGGGCGTCCCCCGCTACGAGCTGCTGGGAGCCTCGCAGTACGTCGTCCACCAGCGCCTGGCCCGCACCTGGCGGGTGGGGCGCGCCTTCCTCGCCGGGGACGCCGCCCACCTGCTGGGCGCCCTGGGCACCCAGAGCGTGGACGAGGGCCTGCGCGACGCGGAGAACCTGGCCTGGAAGCTCTCCCTCGCCTGGCACGGCCAGGCCGGGCCCGGCCTGCTGGACAGCTACCAGATCGAACGGCGGGGCAGCGTCGGCGCGCGGCTGCGCGCGGCCGACCAGGCGCTTCCCCTGCTGCGGCCGCGCAACCGGCTCCAGGCGGCCCGGCGGGCCCTGCTCTACGGCTCCACCCGCCGGCACGCCCCGCTGCTCTCCGCCGCCCACCTCGGCGCCGGGCCGCTCGGCGAACCCCCGGCCTACCTCGTCTCGCCGCTCACCCACGCCCTGCCCCCGGCCATCGGCCCGGAGGGGCAGGGCAGGTCGGGCGGGAGCCGCAACCGTTCGGGCCAGCGGGGACGCGGCGGGCGCGCCTCAGCGGCGGCGTTGCGCGCCATCGCCGAGCGCTACGGCACCGCCCCGGGCTGCCGGGTGGAGGACGTGCCGGTCACGGACATGGCCGGCGGCCGCCACCGGCTCACCGCCCGCCTCGGGTGGGGACTGGTGGTGCTGCTGGTGGCCCCGGGGACGGAGGTGTGGCCCAGCGAGCACTGGCTGCACGCGGGAATGATGCCGGAGCTGTCCGCGGCCACCCGGGCGCTGCCCGTGCCCGCCGAGCTCCTGGTCACCGAGCGTTACCTGCAGGCGCCCGCGCACAGCGTGCTGCTCATCCGGCCGGACGGGCACCTGGCCGCGGCCATGCCCGGATGCCGGCCGGAGGAACTGCGCGCCTGGGTGGAGGCGGTCCGCGGCGGCTCGCCGGCCGACGGCGCGCCCACCGGCACGGCCGCCTCCGGCGCCGACCGGCGCGCCCGTGGCACCCGCGGACCGGCCGGTGCCGCCATGGCACCCGCCACCGGGGCGCGGACCGGCGCGGCGGGACGGCGGCCCGGCGCGAGCGACGACCGCCCGGGCCCGGTGGCGACCCACCGCTGACGGCCGGCGCACCGCCGGACGGCCGTGCCGTGCACGTCGTGCGCGCCTGGGGCCCGCGCGTCGAGCGTCCGCCGTTGCGCGTGTGCGGCGGCGTGACCGGTGCCGTGACCGGCGCGGCGTGCGGGAACGCTCAGCCGTCCTGCCACTCCCACGGGCCGGAGCCGAGGTGCTCCTCCTCGCCCTCGGCCTCCTCGCCCTCGGTCTCCAGGGCCTGCCGGACCACCCGGAACGCCAGGCCCTCCGGGTAGCCGCGCCGGGCGAGCATGCCGACCAGCCGCCTGGTCCGCACCCGCCCGTCCAGGCCACGGGTGGCCCGCATCCTCCGCTCGACGAGGGCGCGGGCCGCGGCCTCCTCCGCCTCCGTGTCGACCCGCTCCACGGCCGACTCCACGACCTCGCCCGCCACGCCCTTGGCCCGCAGCTCGCGGGCGAGAGCACGGCGGGACAGGCCGCGGGTGCCGTGCCGGGAATCGACCCAGGCCGCCGCGAAGGCGGCGTCGTCGATCAGCCCGACCTCCTCGAAGCGGGAGAGCACCTGCTCGGCCGCGTCCTCGGGGATTCCGCGCTCGCTCAGGGCGTCGGCGAGCTGGCGGCGGGTGCGCGCGGCACCGGTGAGCAGCCGCAGGCAGATGGACCTGGCCCGCTCCACGGGATCCCGCGCCTCGGACTCCTCCTCCGCCGGATCGGTGGCCCCGGGGCCACCACGGCCACCGCCTCGCGGGGCCGCCCCGCCTGCGGGGCCGCGCCCGTCGGCACCCCGCGGGGACCGCCGGCCGCGCCGGGCGCCCCGCTCCGCTTCCGGCCACTCTCCTTCCGACCACTCCCCCGGCTCCTCGGGGTGGCCGCCGGCGACCGCCGGTGGGAGCCGCGGGGCCGTCGGCGCCGGATGGTCACCACCCAGCCCGTTGGCGCACCAGTCCCTGGGCCCCCACGCCGGCGACGCCGACTCGGCCGCTCCGTCGGCCTCCGGGTCCGTGGTCAGGCGTGGGGCCGGGTCCGGGTACTCCCCCGGTTCCCGGTCCGCGGCCGGGCCGGGGGCGTCGTGCCGTGCCCGCACGGCGTCAGGCCTTGGCGGCCGGCACCTTGGCCGGGGCCGCCTTGGTGGCCTTGGCTGCCGCGGCGGTCGTCTTCGCCGCGGTCACGGCGAGCTTGGCGGCGTCGGCGCCGGCCGGGGTGGTGGAGGCGGCGGAAGCGGGAGCGGCAGCGGCGGGCTCCTCGGCCGGGGCGTCCACCCGGGGGCCGATGCCCAGCTTCTCCTTGATCTTCTTCTCGATCTCGTCGGCGAGGTCGGGGTTGTCCCGCAGGAAGTTGCGGGCGTTCTCCTTGCCCTGGCCGAGCTGGTCGCCCTCGTAGGTGTACCAGGCGCCGGACTTGCGGATGAAGCCGTGCTCCACGCCCATGTCGATCAGGCCGCCCTCGCGGCTGATGCCGACGCCGTAGAGGACGTCGAACTCGGCCTGCTTGAACGGGGCCGCCATCTTGTTCTTGACGACCTTCACCCGGGTGCGGTTGCCGACCGCCTCGGTGCCGTCCTTGAGCGTCTCGATCCGGCGGATGTCCAGGCGGACCGAGGCGTAGAACTTCAGCGCGCGACCGCCCGTCGTCGTCTCGGGCGAGCCGAACATGACGCCGACCTTCTCGCGCAGCTGGTTGATGAAGATGGCCGTCGTCTTGGACTGGTTCAGCGCGCCGGTGATCTTGCGCAGGGCCTGGCTCATCAGCCGGGCCTGCAGGCCGACGTGGGAGTCGCCCATCTCGCCCTCGATCTCCGCCCGCGGGACCAGCGCCGCGACGGAGTCGACCACCACGATGTCGATCGCGCCGGAGCGGATCAGCATGTCGGTGATCTCCAGCGCCTGCTCGCCGGTGTCCGGCTGGGAGACCAGCAGGGCGTCGGTGTCCACGCCGATCTTGGCGGCGTACTCCGGGTCGAGCGCGTGCTCGGCGTCCACGAAGGCGGCGATGCCGCCGGCCCGCTGGGCGTTGGCCACGGCGTGCAGCGCCACCGTCGTCTTGCCGCTGCTCTCCGGACCGTAGATCTCCACCACACGGCCCTTGGGCAGGCCGCCGATGCCCAGGGCGACGTCGAGTGCCGTCGAACCGGTGGGGATGACCTCGACCGGCGCGCGGGCGCCCTCGCCGAGACGCATGACGGAGCCCTTGCCGAACTGCCGCTCGATCTGGGCGAGCGCGGCGTCGAGCGCCTTCTCGCGGTCGGTTGTTGCCATGGGTACCACCCTGCTGGGTTGCGGTGAGCGTTTCATCGTCTACGACGGTAACGGCCACCACCGACAAGTGGTGGCGGCGGCCGAGGGGCTGTGGATAACTCGGAGCCACGCTCCCCGCAACCCGAACGGCTGTTCGATGCTACTCCGGAGGGTGCGGGGGAACGAAGTCGATCACCGGCGGCGTGTCGCGGCGATCCAGTCCCGTGCCCGGCGCAGCGCCTGGACGGCGGCGCCGGGTCGCCGCGGCGCGCGCTCGTCGGCGCCGTCGCCGCCGGCCCGGGGGTCGACGACCTCGTAACGCCGCACGTAGGTGCTCAGGAAGCCCTGGAGGGTGGCGGCGGCCGGGATGGCGATCAGCGCCCCGGTGGGGCCGAGCAGGGCGGCGCCGGCGATCACCGCGCCGAAGGCGACCGCCGGGTGGATGGCCACCGTGCGCGCCGTGATCCGGGGCTGCAGCACGTAGTTCTCGAACTGCTGGTAGGACACGATGAAGACGAGCACCCACAGCGCGTCGATCGGCTGCGCGGTGAAGGCCACCAGCACGGGCAGCACGCCCGCCAGGTAGGTGCCGACGGTGGGGATGAACTGGGAGACCAGGCCGACCCAGATGGCCAGGGCCAGGGCGTAGGGGACGTCCAGGAAACCCATCAGCACCAGGTGGGCGAGCGCCGAGACGATGGCCATCAGGCCGCGCGAGTACAGGTACCCGCCGGTCTTGGCGATGGCGATCTCCCAGGCGCGGAGCACCTCCGCCTGTCGGGCGGGCGGGAAGAGCGAGCAGACGGTGCGGCGCAGCCGCGGGCCGTCGGCCGTCAGGTAGAAGGTGAACAGGCTGACGGTGAAGACCTGGAAGACGCCGCCGAGCACGGAGGCGGAGACGCCCCAGGCGTTGTTGGCGACGGTCTGCGCGTAGCCCTGCAGCGCGCTGGCGTCGACGCTCAGCCCCTCCAGCAGGCTGTCCACCGAGACGTCCGTGCCGAACTGCTCGTTGACCCAGGTGGTCACCGCGTCCACGTAGCCCGGCAGGTTGCCGATCAGCGTGTCGAACTGGTCGACCAGGAGCGAGCCGACGGCCGTGACGAATCCGGCTGTCGCGAGGAACAGCACGACGAACACCAGGCCGGTGGCGGCGCCGCGGCGCATGCCGAGCGCGGCCATGCGGTCCACCGCGGGTTCGATGGCCAGGGAGAGGAAGAGCGAGACCAGCAGCGTGGTGAGCAGGCCGAGCAGCTGGTGGAAGGCCCAGTTGGTCAGCTGGTAGCAGCCGACCAGGACGAGCGCGAGGACCATCGCGCGCGGCAGCCAGCCGGGCATCCGGGGCCGGGGGGCGCGGCCGTGGAGCGGGGGCGGCGGGGGCGGCGCGCTGGCCCCGCCGGGCGCGGGGACCTGGCCCGGCGGGGTCGTCGACCGCCGCGGGTCGGCGTGTTCGTCGGCGGCCGACGGCGCCACGCCGGGGGCGTCGTCGGCCGCGGAGGAGGAGGTGTCGGTTCGAGGCACGGGGACAAGTCTCCCCGGTCGCGGGTGCCGCCGTCCTCAGCGCTCCGACTCGGGGACGTCCATGGCCACGCAGACCGCGCGCCAGACGTCCTTGGCCTCCCAGCCCTCGTCGAGCGCCTGGTGGACGGTCCGACCGCCCAGTTCGGTCATGACGTGGTCCCGGGCGAAGGAGTCGGCGTACGCCTCGCCGAAGTGCTCGTTCATCCGTCGCCAGAATTCGGTCAGTCGCACGGCGTCCTCTCAGGGGCCCGAGGCGGGCGGAAGGTGGTCCCCCAGTATGGCCGGTGCGGCGTTCACCGGTGGGCACCCTCGCCCCGCCCCGGGCGACTCACAGCGAGCGCAGCAGCGCGGAGGTGGCGGCGGCGACCAGCAGCACGACCAGGAACGGGGCGCGCAGCCACAGGGCCACCCCGGCGGCGGCGAGCGCGGGGGCGTCGGCGTCCAGGACCAGTTCCGGACCGTCGCTGAGGGTCTGGACGGCGGTGAGCGAGGCGAGCAGCGCGATCGGCAGCAGGCCGGCGGTGCTCCGCAGCGCGGGATGCCGCAGGACGCGCTCCGGCACGGTCAGGCCGAGCAGCTTGATGGCGTAGCAGCCGGCGGCGGCGAGCAGCAGGGCGGTCCAGGTGTTCACCGGCCGTGGCTCCTCACGGACTCGGGATCGTCGGCGGCGGCCGCGATCCGGGACGGGTCGGGGGTGGTCGGATCCGGGGTCGTATCCGGGGTGGTCGGGTCGGCCGTGGTGGGCCGGGGGGCGCCTCTGCGCCGGCGGCGTTCGACGAACAGCGCCAGGGGGATCGCGGCGGCCCCCACCAGCACCGGCAGCCCGAGCGGCAGCAGCGGCACGGCGACCAGGGAGGCGACGGCGGCGAGCAGCGCGGTCAGCCGGGCCGTGCCGGGGGTGGGTCCGCCCTCCGGACCGGCCCCGGCGTCCTTCCCGGCGTCACGTGCCCCCGTGGCACCGGCGGCCCCGACCGCTTCCGCGCCCTCGGTGCCCTCGGCGGTCTTGGTGGTCTCGGCGGTCCCGGCGGCGCGCTCCGGGGCGCGCAGCCCGCGCACCATGCCGACCAGCAGGGCGAGGAAGACCGCCGGGCCGAGCGCGTCCAGGCCCCAGCGGGCCGGGTCCGCGACGGCGGAGCCGCCGAACGCGCCGAGCACGGTGGTGGCGTTCCACAGCACGAACAGGGCGATGCCGGTGGTCAGGAAGCCGAGCCGGGCGGAGCGGACGTCGCGCTGGGCGAGGGCGACGGCGGCGGTCTCGTCGATCACGAGCTGCGCGGCGAGCGGGCGCAGCGGCCGGGGGACGCGCAGGTGCGGCCCGAGCCGGATCCCGTAGAAGGCGTTGCGCAGGCCCAGGACCAGGGCCCCGGAGACGGCGGCGAGCGGGGTGGCTCCCGCGGCGACGGCGGCGACGAACGCGTACTGCGAGGCGCCGGTGAACATGAGCAGGCTGAGGGCGCAGGTCTGTGCGGTGCTGAACCCGGCCGCCGCCGCGGTGACGCCGAAGGCGAAGCCGGAGAACCCGACGACGCTGACCCCGAGGGCGTCGCGGACCACCGAGGCGGTGGAGTGGTTGGTGTCGGCCATGCCGGGGACGCTATGCGGCCCGCTGCGCCGGGGTCTTGTACGTTCCTGCGCCCCGGGCCGCCGGCCGCCGTCCCGCCCGGCCGGCCGGAGGCCCCGGCCCGCGCCGGGGGCGGGACGCTCAGCGGTCGCGGCCGGGGCGGGTGCGTTCGCGCTGGTAGGCGCCCGGTCCGACGCCGACGGCACGACGGAAGTGGCGGGTCAGGTGGGACTGGTCGGCGAAGCCGACGGCCGCCGCCACGTCGGCCGGGCGGACCCCCTGGTCGAGCAGCCGGCGCGCCTGGCGCACCCGGGCCTGGTTGAGCCAGGCGTGCGGCGGCAGTCCGTGTTCCCGCCGGAAGGCCCGCAGCAGCGGGAAGGGGCGGGTGCCGAGTTCGGCGGCGAGCTGCTCCAGGGTGGGCGGGGTGCGCATGCGGTGCTGGAGGAGTTCGGCGGCGCGCCGCACCGTGCCCGGCCCCTCGGCGACGGGGCGGTGCCGGGGGCGCTGCCGCGCGTGGTGCAGGAGCACCTGGGCGAGGGCGGTGCGCAGGGCGGTGTCGGCGGTGAGCGGGTCGTGGTGGTCGGCGGCGTGGTGGGCGGCGAGGAGCAGCCGGGCCAGGGTGCCCTCGCGGGCGACACGGACCCCGAAGGTGGTGGTGCCGGGCGGCATGCCGAGTTCCCCGGCGACGGCGCCGACCAGTTCCACGGAGGGGTAGAGGACCCGGTAGCGCCAGCCGTCGGGAGTGGCGGCGTGCCCGGTGTGCACGATGTCGGGTTCGAGGAGGGGGACCTCGCCGGCACCGGCGCGCTCCCGTCCGCCCGGGTAGTGCCACTCCTCGATGCCGCTCTGGATCACCGCGATGGTGTAGGTGGGGTGTGTGTGCCGGGAGAAGGCGTGCCGGACGTAGTGGGCGTCCAGGAGGTCCACGCCGGGCACCACCGGGTGCCGGTAGTGGCGGGCGTAGTCGGCCGCCGGCGTGGGGCTGGGGTGCCTGGCGGTGTCCATGGTCGCGGCCCTTTCGTCCGGATCGAGTCGGTTCGGGGTCCCCCGGGCGGGTCCGGGGGTTTCTCCCCGACGCTACGACGCACGTGTGCACGCCAGGCGAGCCGGTCCGCTCCGTGGACGCGGCGATGGGCGTGGGGGTGGGCGTGGGGGTGGGTGGGGCGCTTGGAGGGGGACGCGGTGAGATGGGGCGCGGGGGGTGGGGCGCGGGGGGTGGGGCGCGGGGAGGGGCGCGTGGCGGGGGCCCAGGGATTGGCAGGCGGGGTGGGACCCGGGGATGGACAGGTGCGGGGATGGACAGGTGTGGTGGGACGCGGCGGGATGGGCGCGTTGGATGAGGGCCGGGGGTGGACGGTCAGGAGCATGCCATTCCTCGCCCCCACTCATCCGGATGTTCTGGGGGGACCCCCTGTTTCAGGATCCCATGCGGCGATCACGGAGGGCATCCCCCCATTTCCAGCCTGTGGATAACTTCCGCGCCCCTCCCCACACCTCGGCACCGGCCGGCACACCTGGGCGGTGACCGACGCGCCCGGGCCCTAGCCGACGCGCACCACGCCCCGGCCGTAGGAGGCGTCGAGCAGGCAGCCGGTGCGCACGGCCGGAGCGCCGTCGGCCCTCTCCGAGGCGCCGTCCGTGGGGGTGGAGGTGGGGGTGCCGGCTGGGTCGGCCGCGCCGGGGGGTGGGGCCTGGGGTGGGGCCTGGGGTGGGGCGGCCGGGGCCGGTCGGGTGCCGGCGGGGGTGGAGGAGGCGGCCTTGGCGCAGGAGGGGGGCCGGGCGGCCTCCAGCAGCATGGCGCGCCTCTCGGCCGGGTCCGCCTGCGGATGGGCGGCCGCCTGGAGCGCCGCCGCCGCGCTGACGTGCGCCGCGGACATCGAGGTGCCGGCCAGGGCGGCCCAGCGTCCGCCCGGCCAGGCGGAGACGATGGCGCCGTCCGGCCCGGCGCCCGGGGTGCCGCCGGGCGCGGCGACCTCCACGGCGTCCATGCCGTGGTTGGAGTAGGCGGTCGCCCGGCCGAGCCGGTCCACGGCGGCGACCCGGACGACCCCGGGCAGCTCGCCGGGCAGCCGGACACACTCCGTTCCGAGCAGGCGGGGGGTGACCTCGGTGCCGGGGAGCCGGTCGTTGGGGCTGCGGTCGTCGAGTCGCGCGGCGCGCAGGTCCTGGCCGTCGTTGCCGGCGCTGGCGATGACCAGGGCCCCGCTGTCCTGGGCGAAGCGCACGGCGCGGCCGACGGCGGCGATGACGGCGGCCTGGTCGGGGTCGTGCGGGCAGTTGTACTTCCAGGGGTCGGCGAAGTAGCTGTCGTTGACCACCGGGATGTGGTGCCGGGCGACCCAGGCGAAGCCGCAGACGATGTTCTCCGCGTAGTACTGGCCGGCGGAGCCGAGCAGCCGGACGGCGGCGACCCGCACGCCCGGGGCCACGCCCACGACGCCCTTCCCGTCGGCGCGGGCGGCGATGGTGCCGGCGACGTGGGTGCCGTGGCCGCTGTCGAGGAGCCGGGGGTCGGGGCGCCAGGCGCCGGGGGAGGTGTCGGCCCAGCCCTCCCCGCAGGACACCGAGAGCGCCGGATCGACCACGCCGCGCAGGTCGGGGTGGATGTCGTCGACCCCGGAGTCGAGCACCGCGACGGTGGTGGCGGCCAGGGCCTCCGGGTCTGCCGGGGGGCGGCCGCCGCCCACCATGGCGATGTTCCACAGCCCCGCCTCGCGCGGGTCGGGGACGAGGGCCACCTCGTCGGAGTCCGCGGAGGCCGCCGAGGGAGCGGAATCCGTGGGGAGCGTGGGGGACGTGGGGGCGGCCGGGCCGGGGGCGGGGTCGGCCCCCGCCCCGGCCGCCGGCTGCGCCGCGTCGAACGAGCCGAGCGCGGGCAGCGGGCCGGGCGGGGAGTCGACGTGCGCGATCGGCGCCCCGTCGGCCGACCCGTCGGGGAGGGTGGGCGGCGCCATCGGCCTGGTGCGGGTGGCGCCCACGAGGGTGTCCGGGGCGCGGCGGCGCAGTTCGTCGGCGAAGCCGGGGGCGGCGCTGTAGGCGGTGAGCACCCCGAACTCCGGGTAGCGGGCGCCGACCCGGCCGCCGGCGCGCTCCACCTCGGCCTCGGCGCGGCGCAGTTCGGCGGGGGTGGTGCCGGCGGTGACCACCAGGTAGCTGAGGTAGGCGGGTTCGCTCTGGGGTTGCGCGGAGCCGGTGAGCAGGGCGGCGCAGGCCAGGACGGCGAGGAGGGTGCGCAGCAGCACCGCGGCGCCCTCCTCGCGTTCCCTGTGCTGCACCTGGTCCTCCAGCGTGGTCGGCGGGCGCGCGGGGCGGTGCTCGTCGCGCGCGTGCGCGGGCTTCGGCACGCGGGTGGTCACCCGGCGTGCCGCCGCCCTCACACCATATGGACAAAAATGGACAAACGGCACGAATGGTTGGCCCATGGGTGTGGCTCGGCATCCGCCCCGGCCGGCCCGGCCGGCCCGCTTGTCGGTGCCGGGGCGCACCATGGAGGGATGTCACCCCGCACCACCCCCGAGCGACCGGACTCCCCCGAGGACCCCCTCGTCGGCTTCTCCGACGTGGCCCGGCACTGGTTCCACGCCGCGTTCGAGGGGCCCACGGCGGCGCAGCGCGGCGCGTGGCGGGCGCTGGCCGGCGGCAGCGACGTGCTGGTGGTGGCCCCCACCGGGTCCGGCAAGACGCTCGCGGCGTTCCTGTCCGCCCTGGACCGGCTGGCCACCCAGCCCCCGCCGGCCGATCCGCGCCGCCGCTGCCGGGTGCTCTACGTCTCGCCGCTGAAGGCGCTGGCCGTGGACGTGGAGCGGAACCTGCGCGGGCCGCTGGCCGGGATGCGGCAGACGGCGCTGCGGATGGGGCTGCCGGAGCCCGAGGTCTCCGTGCAGATCCGCTCCGGGGACACCCCGGCGGCGGACCGGCGGCGCTTCGTCACCCACCCCCCGGACATCCTGATCACCACCCCGGAGTCGCTGTTCCTGCTGCTCACCTCGGCCGCGCGGGAGGCGCTGACCGGGGTGGAGACGGTGATCGTGGACGAGGTGCACGCGGTGGCGGGCACCAAGCGCGGGGCGCACCTGGCGCTCAGCCTGGAGCGGCTGGACCGGCTGCTGGAGCGGCCGGCCCGGCGGATCGGGCTGTCCGCCACGGTCCGCCCGGCCACCGAGGTGGCGCGTTACCTCTCCCCGCACCGGGGGGCCGAGGTGGTGCAGCCGCCCTCGCAGAAGGAGTTCGACCTGTCGGTGGTCGTCCCGGTCCGCGACCTCGGCGAGCTGGGCGGCTCCCCGGCCGCCCAGGCCGCCGGGGCGGTGGGCGACGGGGGCGGGGGCGCGGGGGACTCGCCGGAACGCCGGGCCTCGATCTGGCCGCACGTCGAGGAGCGGATCGCCGGTCTGATCGAGGAGCACCGCTCCACGATCGTGTTCGCCAACTCCCGGCGGCTCGCCGAGCGGCTGTGCAACCGGTTGAACGAGATCGCCGCCGAGCAGCTCGCCGGCGCCGCGCCGGACGGGGCGGACCTCGACGCGGCGGACGCCTACGGGCCGGACCTCGACGCGGCCGACCCCGACGGGGCGCAGCTGGCCGCCGCCGCGTCCCGCCGCGGCGCGGCGGAGCCCGAGCGGCCGCGGATCTCCTGGCGGACCCCGGCGGAGATGATGGCCCAGGCCGGCGCGGCCCGGGGCGCCCCCGCGGTGCTGGCCCGGGCGCACCACGGCTCGGTCTCCCGGGAGCAGCGCGCCGAGGTGGAGGAGGCGCTGAAGGCGGGGCGGCTGCCCGCCGTGGTGGCCACCTCCAGCCTGGAGCTGGGCATCGACATGGGCGCGGTGGACCTGGTCGTCCAGGTCGAGTCGCCGCCCTCGGTGGCCTCCGGCCTGCAGCGCGTCGGCCGGGCCGGGCACCAGGTGGGCGCGGTCTCCCGAGGCATGGTGTTCCCGAAGTACCGGGGCGACCTGCTGCAGGCCGCGGTGGTCACCGAGCGGATGCGGGCCGGCCTGATCGAGGAGCTGCGCGTCCCGCGCAATCCGCTCGACGTGCTGGCGCAGCAGATCGTCGCGATGGTGGCGATGGACACCTGGGACGTCGAGGAGCTGCTGGCCGTGGTGCGCGGCGCGGCGCCGTTCGCCTCGCTGCCGGCCTCGGCGTTCGAGTCGGTGCTGGACATGCTGGCCGGCCGCTACCCCTCGGACGCCTTCGCCGAGCTGCGGCCCCGGATCGTCTGGGACCGGGTCGCCGGCACCGTCTCCGGCCGCCCCGGGGCCCAGCGGCTGGCGGTCACCTCCGGCGGCACCATCCCCGACCGCGGCCTGTTCGGCGTCTTCCTGGCCGGGGAGGGGGCGGGCCGTCGGGTCGGCGAGCTGGACGAGGAGATGGTGTACGAGTCCCGGGTGGGCGACGTCTTCACCCTCGGCACCACCTCGTGGCGGATCGAGGACATCACCCGGGACAAGGTCGTGGTCTCCCCGGCCCCCGGCGTCCCCGGGAAGCTGCCGTTCTGGCACGGCGACGCGCTGGGGCGCCCGCTGGAACTGGGCCGGGCGGTCGGCGCGTTCGTCCGCGAGGTCGGCGCGCTGGACGAGCCGGCCGCGCGGGCCCGGCTGGCCGAGGCCGGCTTGGACGCCTGGGCCACCGACAACCTGCTCTCCTACCTGGCCGAGCAGCGCGAGGCCACCGGGCACCTGCCGGACGACCGCACCATCGTGGTGGAGCGGTTCCGCGACGAGCTCGGGGACTGGCGGGTGGTCGTGCACTCCCCGTTCGGCGCCCAGGTGCACGCGCCCTGGGCGCTGGCGCTCGGCGCCCGGCTCAGCGAGCGGTTCGGCTACGACGCCCAGGTGATGCACGGCGACGACGGCATCGTGCTCCGGCTGCCGGACTCGGACCTGCTCGCCTGGGACGCCCCCGGCTGGGACCCGGCCGACTGGGGCGCCGCGGTCACGGCGGCGGGCGGCCCCGAGGGCACCGCCCGCACCGCGCCCGCGCACGCCGACGGATCGGACGCCGACGACTTCGACGTGCTGACCGGCTTCACCGGCCTCGACCTACCGGCGCCCCCGGCCGCGTCCGTCCGCCCGGCCGCGCCACCGCCCCTCGCCCCGGCCTCCCCGGACCCGGACACTCCCCCGCTGGGCGCAGACGACGCGGTCTTCCCGCCCGAGGAGATCGAGCCGCTGGTCACCGAGCACGTCGGCGGCTCGGCGCTGTTCGCCGCCCGGTTCCGGGAGTGCGCCGCCCGCGCCCTGCTGCTCCCCCGCCGCACCCCCGGGCGCCGCACCCCGCTGTGGCAGCAGCGGCAGCGCGCCGCCCAGCTGCTCCAGGTGGCCGCCGACTTCGGCTCCTTCCCGATCGTGCTGGAGACCGTCCGCGAGTGCCTCCAGGACGTCTTCGACGTGCCCGGCCTCGTCGAGCTCATGGGCGACATCCGTTCGCGGGCGGTGCGGGTGGTGGAGGTCACCACCCCCGAGCCGTCCCCGTTCGCCCGTTCGCTGCTGTTCGGCTACGTCGCCCAGTTCCTCTACGAGGGGGACTCCCCGCTGGCCGAGCGCCGGGCCGCCGCGCTCTCGCTGGACTCCCGGCTGCTCTCCGAGCTGCTCGGCCAGGCGGAGCTGCGGGAGCTGCTCGACCCGCAGGCGCTGGCCGAACTGGAGGAGGAGCTGCAACGGCTCACCCCCGACCGCGCGGCGCGCGACGCCGAGGGCGTCGCCGACCTGCTGCGGATGCTCGGCCCGCTGGACGACGACGCCCTGCGGGCGCGCGGCGGGCGGCTGGAATGGGCCGAGGAGCTGCGGCGCGCCCGCCGGGTGATCCAGGTGCGGATCGCCGGCCGGGCGCACTGGGCCGCCGTGGAGGACGCCGGGCGGCTGCGCGACGCCCTCGGCACCCCGCTGCCGGTCGGCGTGCCGGAGGCGTTCACCGAACCGGTCCGCGACCCGCTGGGCGACCTGCTCTCCCGCTGGGCCCGCACCCACGGCCCGTTCACCGCCCAGGCGGCGGCCGCCGCCTTCGGCCTCGGCCCCGCCGTGGTCACCGGCGCCCTGAGCCGGCTGGCGGCCGCCGGGCGCGTGGTGGAGGGCGAGTTCCGGCCAGGCGGCACCGGCACCGAGTGGTGCGACGCCCAGGTGCTGCGCCGGCTGCGTCGCCGCTCCCTGGCCACCCTGCGCCAGGAACTGGAGCCGGTGGCGCCCACCGCGCTGGCCGCCTTCCTGCCGCAGTGGCAGCACGTCTCCGCCAGGGCGGCGGGGCGGCTGCGCGGCGCGGACGGGCTGCTGCGGGCCGTCGAGCAGTTGCAGGGCTCGGCGGTTCCGGCCTCCGCGCTGGAGAAGCTGGTGCTGCCGGCGCGCGTCGCGGACTACTCCCCGGCCATGCTGGACGAGCTGACCGCCGCCGGCGAGGTGCTCTGGGCCGGCGCCGGCGCGCTGCCCGGCAAGGACGGCTGGGTGGCGCTGTACACGGCGGACGCGGCGCCGCTGCTGCTGCCCACCGAGCCGCTGCCGCTCCAGCTCGGCCCGGTGCACGCCGCGGTGCTGCGGGCGCTGGCGCCCGGCTACGGGCTGTTCTTCCGGCAGATCGCCCAGGCCGTGGCGGTCGAGTGGGCGACCGGCGCGCCCTCCGGCCCTCCCGGGGCGCCCCCGGTCCCCGGACCGGACGGCGCGACGGGCCCCGGCGGCCCGGCCGCGGCGCCGTCGGAGGCCGAACTTGTCGAGGCGCTGTGGGACCTGGCCTGGGCCGGCTACCTCACCAACGACACCCTCACCCCGCTGCGGGCTCTCATGGGCTCGGGGCGCACCACGGGGGCCACCGCCCACCGGGCCCGCCGGGCCACGCCGCGCGGACGCTACGGCGGGCTGGGCCGGGCCGCCGGCCGGGGGCTCGGCGCGTCCGGGGCGGCGGGCGCCGGCCCGGCGGGCTCCCGCGGCGGCCCGCCGGCGGTGGCCGGCCGCTGGTCCCTGCTGCCGCCCCGCGAGGCCGAGCACACGCTGCGGGCCCACGCCCTGGCGGAGACGCTGCTCGACCGGCACGGCGTGGTGACCCGGGGCGCCGTCGTCGCCGAGCAGGTGCCGGGCGGGTTCGCCGCCGCCTACCGGGTGCTCTCGGCCTTCGAGGAGACCGGGCGGGCCCGCCGCGGCTACGTCGTGGAGGGCCTGGGTGGGGCGCAGTTCGCCACCGAGGGCGCGGTGGACCGGCTGCGCGCGGTGCAGACGGCGGCGGAGCGCGTCGCCGGGGGCCCGGACGCGGAGGCCGGCGGCGCCGACGGCTTCCCGGGGCCGGCCGGCTTCCCCGGGGGTCCCGGGCACTCGGCCGCGCGCGGCGGCGGCGCCCTGGTGCTCGCCGCCGCGGACCCGGCGAACGCCTACGGCGGCGCCCTGCCCTGGCCGGAGGCGCCGGAGGGCACCACCCACCGGCCGGGGCGCAAGGCCGGGGCGCTGGTGGTCCAGGTCGCCGGCGAACTGGTGCTGTACGTGGAGCGGGGCGGCAAGTCGCTGCTGGTGTGGCCGCACCCGGAGCAGCGGCTGGAGGCCGCCGCGCGGGCGCTGGCCGACGCGGCCCGTCAGGGGGCGCTGGGCCGGGTCCTGGTGGAGCGGATCAACGGCGAGCCGGCGCTCACCGCGCCGCTGGGCCGGCTCCTGGAGGACGCCGGCTTCACCGCCACCCCGCGCGGCCTGCGGATGCGCTGAGGGCCGGGGCGGCGGCGGGCGGCGGGCAGCGGGCCGGCCGTGCCCGCCGCCGGCAGGCACCATGGAGTCATGCCCGAGGGAGACACCATCCACCTGCTGGCCCGCCGGATGCACGCGGCGCTGGCCGGCCGGCTGCTCACCGCGAGCGACTTCCGGGTGCCCCGGCTGGCCACCGTGGACCTGTCCGGGCGCACCGTCCGGGAGGCGCTCTCCCGGGGCAAGCACCTGCTGCTGCGCGTGGAGGGCGGCCTGACCGTGCACAGCCACCTGCGGATGGACGGCGCCTGGTCGGTGCAGCCCGCCGGCGAGCGCCCGCGCGGCGGCCCGGCGTGGCAGATCCGCGCGGTCCTGGCGACCGATGCCTACGTGGCCTACGGCTACCGGTTGCCGGTGCTGGAGCTGCTGCCCACCGACCGTGAGGAGGAGGCCGTCGGCCACCTCGGCCCGGACCTGCTCGGCCCGGACTGGGACGTCGCCGAGGCGGTGCGCCGGCTGTCCCGCGAGCCCGGCCGGCCGCTGGGTGAGGCACTGCTCGACCAGCGCAACCTGGCCGGAATCGGCAATGTGTACAAGAGCGAGCTGTGCTACCTCGCGGGCGTCACGCCGTGGAGCCCGGTGGGGGCGCTGGCCGCGCGGGACGGCCTGCCCCGGCTGGCCGAGCTGGCGCACCGGCTGCTGTACGCCAACCGCGCCCGGCACGGCCACGTCACCACCGGAGACGCCCGCCCGGACCGGCGGCACTGGGTCTACGGACGGGCGGGGCGGCCGTGCCGCCGCTGCGGTACGGCTGTGCGCACGGCGGAACAGGGACCGGCCCCCGAGGCCCGGGTCACCTTCTGGTGCCCCCGGTGCCAGCGGGGCCCCGGGCCGGAGGGGCCGGGGCCGGAGGGGCGGGAGCCGGGCGGCCCCGGGGCGACGGGGGACGGCCGCCGGGGCTGACGGCCGCCCGGGCCGGCGGCGCGCTCCGCGGCGTTCCGGAGCGTTCCCGTCCGCCCACGCGCCGGTGGCGCCGGCCGGGCCGGGGCGGTCAGGCCCCGACGTTCTCCGCCTGGAACATCCAGGACTGCTTCTCCAGCTCCTGGGTGACCTCGATGATCATGTCCTGGGTGACCGGATCCGACTTCTCGGTGGCGTCGACGCGCTCCCGCATCCGGGTGATGATCCGCTGGAACGCCTCGATGAAGGAGTTCACCACGTCCGTGTCCTTCACCCAGCCGGCCTCGAAGGCGGGCACGCCGCTGGTCTTGGCGATCGTGTCGGCCCGGCCGTCCGGGTTCACGCCGAGCGCCGCCGCGCGCTCGGCGAGCCGGTCCGCCGCGGCGCGGGCCAGCTCGACCACCTCGTCGAGCTGGAGGTGGATGGACCTGAAGCGCGGTCCCACGAGGTTCCAGTGCGCCTGCTTGGCGACCAGGGAGAGGTCCAGCACGTCGACCAGCGCTCCCTGCAGCGCGTCACCGGTGGTTCGGAGGTCGTTGTCGTTCAGCGGGCTCCTGACGACGGACATGTGTGCGCGTCCTTCCCTTGCTGACCGCCGACGCTGCCGTCGGCTGCGTTACCGACCCAGCGCCTGCCCGTGGGAAGGCGAGTCATGCACCCGGCGTCCCGGTCCCGACGGCCCGCGCGGGGCCGGTGCGGGACACCGGGGCGGGGACGGGCACCGGGGGGAGGCGGGGAGGGAGGACGGGAAACGGACGGGTCCGGGCGTGCCCCCCGTGACGGGAGGCGCGCCCGGACCCGTCGCCGTTGTCGGCGTCCGTTTCCGCGAGTTCGGCGGGGATCAGGCCGCGACGACGTCGACCGTCTTCGCGGGGGTGGGCTTCGCCGGAATGTTCGTCGCCAGGGAGGACGGCAGGGGGTTGACCTGCCGCTCGCCCGCCCCGGTGACGGACTCCAGTACCGGACGCATCTTCTCGCTCTGTGTCAGCTCCGCCAGGGCGAGCTCGTCGCTGACCGAACGCATGACCTCCGACATGCGGACGTCGAGCGCCTCGCAGATCGCGGCCAGCAGTTCGGACGACGCCTCCTTCTGCCCCCGCTCCACTTCGGAGAGGTAGCCGAGGGAGACCCTGGCGGCTGCGGACACCTCACGCAGGGTGCGGCCCTGACGCTGGCGCTGCCGACGCAGCACGTCACCCAGCAGGCGACGGAGCAGAATCATCGGTGGCTCCCTCCTCGGGCCGCGGTTCCAGGCATCACAGCCCCACCGTACCCGGACGGGGCGACCGGCGGGCCCGGTCCGGTGCCGTGTTCACTCTGGGCTGTATCACAGGAGGCCCTCAGCCACCGCTCGGCGCGGTCGCCGTCGGGCGCCTCGGGCCGCGCAGGGCCTCGCGGAGCAGGCCCAACGCCCGCTCCACGGTCGCCCGGCGGATCTCCGCGCGGTCTCCGGGGAACACCGCGCCGGTGACCCGCATTCCCGAGGGGCCGGCGACCGCGACGTACACGGTGCCGACCGGCTTGCCGTCCTGCTCGTCGGGGCCGGCGACGCCGGTGGTGGCGACCGCCCAGTCGGCGTCCAGCAGCACCCGCACCCCCTCGGCCATGGCCGCGGCGACGTCCGGGTCCACCGCCCCGCGTACCGAGAGCAGGCCGCCGGGAACGGCCAGCACGCGGTCCTTCACGTCCGTGGCGTAGGCGGTCACCGAACCCCGGAAGGCGGCGGAAGCCCCGGGAACCTCGGTGATCGCCGCGGCGAGCAGCCCACCGGTGAGCGATTCGGCCACCGCCAGGGTGGCTCCGGCGTGCCGCAGCAGGTCGAGCACCTCGGCCGCGACGGTGCCGTGCCCTTCGCTCACATATCCTCCCGCCCGTGCCTGGCGTCGGCGTCGGTCGAGGAGACGTTGCCCGCCACGGGGCCCGGTGAATCCTCCGCGCCCGCGGCGGCCTCGGCGTCGCGCGCCCTGCGGCCGGCGTCGGCGGCGTGGGCGGCCCCCGCGGCGCGGGCCCGCAGCGCGGCCTGGGCCTCGCGCCGCGCCCGGCTGCGCAGCAGCACGGCCTGCCGGACGTAGTCGAGGCCGGTCACCACGGTGAGCAGCACCGCCGCGGCCATCGCCCAGGCCCGCGCGCTGGCCAGCGGGCCGGTGAGCACCAGCAGGTACATGCCGACCGCGACGGACTGGGTCAGCGTCTTGAGCTTGCCGCCCCGGCTGGCCGGGATCACCCCGTGCCGGATCACCCAGAAGCGCAGGGCGGTGATGCCGAGCTCCCGCACCAGGATCACCACGGTGATCCACCACGGCAGGTCGCCCAGCAGGGACAGGCTCAGCAGGGCGGCGCCCATCAGCGCCTTGTCCGCTATCGGGTCGGCGATCTTGCCGAAGTCGGTGACCAGGTGCCGGCGCCGGGCCACCTCGCCGTCGAACAGGTCGGTGATCATGGCGACGATGAAGGCCGCCCAGGCCAGCGACCGCCAGGCGGGGTCGTGGCCACCGTCCTGGAACAGCAGCACCACGCAGGCCGGCACCAGGACCAGGCGGGCCATGGTGAGGATGTTGGCCAGGTTCCACAGCGGCACCCGCGGCTCGGTGGCGTCCGCGAGGTGGTCCGGCACCGGGGGCGCCACGACGTGCCCGGCGTGCTCGATCAGTCCCTCGCCCGGCTCCCGGCCGTGGTGCGCCGGGCGGCCGCCGGGGAGCGGCGCGGCCGTCACCGCTCGCCCCGGGGCGCGTCCGGGCCCTGCCCGGCGAGCACCTCCGCCACCAGGTCGACGCCCTCGCTGGCCACCACCCGGGCCGGCACGATCCGCCCCACCGCCAGCTCCGGCGACGGGGCGCCGGGCCGGTCGCCGTCCGCGGCCGGGCGCAGCAGCACGCAGCCGTCGGTCTCCGGGGCCTGGTGGGCGGCCCGGCCCTCGGCGGTGCCGTCCGCCTCGACGCGCTCCACGAGGACCTCCACCCGCTCGCCGAGGCGTTCCTCGGCGCGCTGGGCGGTGAGCTCCTCGGCCAGTCGGGTGATGTGGGACAGCCGCTCGGCGATGGTGTCCGGGTCCAGCTTGCCGTCGTAGCCGGCGGCCTCGGTGCCCTCCTCGTCGGAGTAGCCGAACACGCCGATGGCGTCCAGGCGGGCCCCGGTGAGGAAGCGTTCCAGCTCGGCCAGGTCCTCCTCGGTCTCCCCGGGGAAGCCGACGATGAAGTTGGAGCGGGCGCCGGCCAGCGGGGCCTTGGCCCGCACGGTCTCCAGCAGCTCCAGGAAGCGGTCGGTGTCGCCGAAGCGGCGCATCCGGCGCAGCACCGAGGCGGAGGAGTGCTGGAAGGACAGGTCGAAGTAGGGCGCCACGCCGTCGGTGGTGGCCAGCACCTCGATCAGCGAGGGGCGCAGTTCGGCCGGCTGCAGGTAGCTGACCCGGACCCGTTCGATGCCGTCGACGGCCGCGATCTCGGGCAGCAGCGTCTCCAGCAGCCGGATGTCGCCGAGGTCCTTGCCGTACGAGGTGTTGTTCTCGCTGACCAGCACGACCTCGCGGACGCCGGACTCGGCGAGCCAGCGGGCCTCGGCGAGGACGTCGGAGGGGCGGCGGGAGAGGAAGGAGCCGCGGAAGGAGGGGATCGCGCAGAAGGCGCAGCGCCGGTCGCAGCCGGAGGCGAGCTTGAGCGCCGCCACCGGGGAGTCGTCCAGCCGGCGGCGGAGGGTGCGCGGGCCGGAGGAGGGGGCTATGCCCGCGGGCAGGTCGGCGGGCGAGGTGGCCAGCGCCTCGCGCGGATCCGGTAGGTCCGGATCGGGTCTGGCCGGCGCGCCGTGGCCGGGGACGGCGGTGACGCCCGCGGCGCCCTGCCGCTCGGCCGGGGTCACCGGCAGCAGCCGGCGGCGGTCCTGCGGGATGTGCGAGGCGTGCACGCCGCCGGCCAGGATGGTGCGCAGCCGCTCGCTGATGTGGGCGTAGTCGTCGAAGCCCAGCACGCCGTCCGCCTCGGGCAGCGCCTCGGCGAGTTCGCGGCCGTAGCGCTCGGCCATGCAGCCGACGGCGACGACCGCCTTGGTGCGCCCACCGGACTTGAGGTCGGCGGCCTCCAGCAGGGCGTCGACGGAGTCCTTCTTGGCCGCCTCGACGAAGCCGCAGGTGTTGACGACCGCGACCTCGGCCTGCTCGGCGTCGTCGACGAGCCGCCAGCCGTCGGCGGCGAGCCGCCCGGCGAGTTCCTCTGAGTCCACCTCGTTCCTGGCGCATCCGAGGGTGACCAGGGCGACGGTACGGGGTTCGGACATGGCCACAGCCTACGGCAGGGAATCGGCCGGACTGATGTTCGACGCGGAAACGAGGAGTCGCCGGGCGGTCACCCAGGGCGGGCCGGGAACGGGCCGCCGGACGGGGCCGGACGGCGTTCGGGCGCTCGGAACCGGCCACCGACAGGCACGGGGGCCGGTGCACCCGCACCGGCCCCCGTCCGTCGCGTTCTCGCCCCGCGATCCCGCGGCCCCGCACGGGGACCGCGACGCCGCGGCTCCGCGTCCCGCCGCGCCCTCGTCACCCCGGCTCAGCCGGCCTGCGGCTCCCCGGGGGTGTAGGTCAGGCGGACCACCTCGCCCGGGTCCCCGGCCTCGCCGAGGTCCTCGCCGTTGACGTTGAGCGAGACGGCGCCGGCGTTGCCGATCACCAACCGGAGCTCCTCCGGATCCTCGAAGGTCTCCTCCTGCCCGTCCTCCAGGATGGTGGTGAGCAGGTCCTCGCCCTCGCCGCTGGTCACCGAGACCCAGCTGCGCCCGGTGGCGGTCATGGTGACCGTCACCCGGTCGGCCGGCACCACGGCGACGGCGCTGGGGGAGGCGCTGGGCGAGGGGGTGGGGGCGGTGGAGGAGTCCGTCCCGCCGCCCGGTTCGGCCGAGGCGGAGTCCGAGGAGGCCGGCAGGTCGTCGGCGGCCTGCCGCTCGCCGCCGTCCCCGCCGAAGAGGTTGACCGTGACGAAGGCCAGCACGACCACGATGGCCGCGACCATCGCCCCGGTCCAGCTGGCCTGGCGGCGCTCCGGCTGGATCCGCTCGGCCTCGAATATCTGGCGCGGCTGCGGGGCTATCGCGTCCGCGTGGCGGGCCCCGTAGGCGGCGACCAGCGGCTCGGGATCCACCCCGACCGCTCGGGCGAGCGTCCGGATGTGTCCGCGGGCGTAGAAGTCGCCGCCACAGGTGGAGAAGTCGTCCCGCTCGATGGCGACGACGATCGGCACCCGTACGCGGGTACGTTCGCTGATCTGTTCGTGGGTCAGCCCGGCGGCGCGCCGGGCCTCGGCGAGCACCCGTCCGATGGACGGGACGTCACCGGTTCGGGGGACCTCGTCGGTCCCTGGTGGATGGGTGGGAGGGGGTTGCTGTCCGTCCTGCACGACACGGGGACGCCCGCTTCCGCCGTGGCGGTTGCGGCGTGGGTCTTCAGGGGGGTTGCCGATGGACACGGGGGCGCCTTTCGAGCGACTGGCCACCTGCGGGGCCATCAGTCTAGGGGGCGGGCGAAGGGGTCGGTAACCGGCGGACGGGCCGCCGCGAGGGCCGCTCCGGGCGGGTGGACGGCCACCGTCCGCGGGGGTCCTCCCAGGGCAATTGTGGCGGCGGAAGACGGCCGCCGGCCACCCCAGGCGCCGGCCCCGGAGCGCCGCGCGGCAGGATCACACGGACGGTCATCCCCCCGGCGCCGCCGCGGCGGATCCGTGCTACGGCGGTGCGCCCCGCGGCCCCCGGCGGCGCCCGACGGCGGTGCGCTCACCGCGGTCGGCCGCCGCCCGCCGCGGTCAGCCGCCGCGATCGGCCGGCCGGGGTCAGCCGTCGCGGAGCGCGGCGAGGACGCCGTCGAGGTCGTCCGGCTTCACCAGCACGTCGCGCGCCTTGGAGCCCTCGCTGGGGCCCACGATGCCCCGGGACTCCATCAGGTCCATCAGCCGACCGGCCTTGGCGAACCCGACCCGCAGCTTGCGCTGGAGCATCGAGGTGGAGCCGAACTGGGAGGAGACCACCAGCTCGGCGGCCTGGCAGAGCAGGTCGAGGTCGTCGCCGATCTCCTCGTCGATCTCCTTCTTCTTCCCCTCGCCCCCGGTGACGTCCTCCCGGTAGGTGGGCGCGAGCTGCTCCTTGCAGTGCCGGACGACCCGTTCGACCTCCTCCTCGGTGACGAACGCCCCCTGCATGCGCACCGGCTTGCCGGCCCCCATGGGCAGGAAGAGCGCGTCCCCCTTGCCGATCAGCTTCTCCGCGCCCGGCTGGTCCAGGATGACCCGGCTGTCGGCCAGTGAGGAGGTGGCGAACGCCAGCCGGGACGGCACGTTGGCCTTGATCAGTCCGGTGACCACGTCCACGCTGGGCCGCTGGGTGGCCAGCACCAGGTGGATGCCGGCGGCACGGGCCAGCTGGGTGATGCGCACGATGGAGTCCTCGACGTCGCGCGGCGCCACCATCATCAGGTCGGCCAGCTCGTCGACGATCACCAGCAGGTAGGGGTAGGGGGCGAGCTCGCGCTCGCTGCCGGGCGGGGCGCTGACCTTGCCGGCCCGCACCGCCCGGTTGAAGTCGTCCACGTGCCGGAAGCCGAAGGCGGCGAGGTCGTCGTAGCGCAGGTCCATCTCGCGGACCACCCACTGCAGGGCCTCGGCGGCCTTCTTGGGGTTGGTGATGATCGGCGTGATCAGGTGCGGAATGCCCTCGTAGACCGTGAGCTCCACCCGCTTGGGGTCGATCAGCACCAGCCGCACCTGCTCCGGGGTGGCCCGCACCAGGACGGAGGTGATCAGGCAGTTGATGCAGCTGGACTTGCCGGAACCGGTGGCGCCGGCCACCAGCACGTGCGGCATCCGGGCGAGGTTGGCGGTGACGAAGCCGCCCTCGACGTCCTTGCCGAGCGCGACGGTGAGCGGGTGCTGGTCGGCCGCCGCCTCCGGGGAGCGGAGCACGTCACCGAGCTGCACCATCTCCCGGTCGGTGTTCGGGATCTCGATGCCGACGGCGGACTTGCCCGGGATGGGGCTGATGATCCGGACGTCCGGGCTGGCCACCGCGTAGGCGATGTTCTTGGCCAGCGCGGTGATCCGCTCCACCTTCACGGCCGGGCCGAGCTCGACGACGTACCGGGTGACCGTCGGCCCGCGGGTGAAGCCGGTGACCGCCGCGTCCACGTTGAACTGCTCGAAGACCCCGGTCAGCGCCTCGACGACGTCGTCGTTGGCCTTGCTGCGGGCCTTTCCGGGGCCGCCGCGGTGCAGCGCGCTGAGCGGCGGGAGGCTGTAGGAGATGTCGCCGGCCAGCTGGAGCTGCTCGGTGCGCACCGGGGCGGGGCCGTGCTCCCGCGGGGCGGTGGCGGCGGCCCGGGCGGCGCGCGGGGTGACCGCGGCGCCGGCGGCGCCGTCCGGCACGGCCGCCGCCTCCCGGTACGGGTACTCCTCCTCCGCGTGGTCGGAGCGGTCGGAGCCGTTGGAGCGGTCGGCCTGCCGGTCCTCCGCCGGCGGACGGGAGCGTTCGGCCCGCCGTCCGGTCAGCGGAGGCGGCGCCAGTCCCGGCCCCGCGGCGATGTCCATCTCGGCGGCGGCCGCGGCGACGCCGGCGGCCATGTTGACGGTGCTGTACGGGTCGTCGGACGGGCCGTCGGCCACCGGGGTGAGGTCGCGGGCCCGCCGTCGGCGCGGCCGCGCCGGGCCGCCCCGGCGGGTCCGGCCGGCCGCCTCCGGGGCGGCCTCGCCGTCCTCCTCGCCCTCGCCCGGCGCGGGCAGCGCCAGCGGGGTGTCGTCGTCGGGGTGACCGTGGGCCGCGCCGAGCCGGGCGCCGAGTTCACGCAGTCGGCGGGGGATCGCGTTGACCGGGGTGGCGGTGACGACCAGCAGCCCGAAGAAGGCCACCAGCACCAGCAGCGGCCAGGTCAGCGCGGTGCCGAGCAGGTTGACGGCCGGCGCGGTGGCCACCCAGCCGGCGAATCCGGCCGCCCCGCGCATCACGGTGGCGCCGTCGGAAGGACTGGGCGCGCCGGCGGCCAGGTGGACGAGTCCGGCGGTGCCGATGGTCAGGGCGGTGACGCCGACCACGATCCGGCCGCCCGCGCCCACCTCGTCCGGATGCCGCATCAGCCGGACGGCGTGGGCGCCGAGGACCACCGGCACCAGCACGCCCAGGCGGCCCAGCGCGCCGTTCACCACGGCCACCACGAACTCGCCGGCCAGGGAGTCCAGCCGCGACCAGGTGGCCGCCGCGACGACCAGGGCGAGGCCGAGCAGCAGCAGCGCCAGTCCGTCCTTGCGGTGCGCCGGATCCAGTTCCCGCGCGCCGGTGCCGATGCGCCGCAGCCCGGCGCCGATGGCGTGGGCGATCCCCATCCAGAAGCCGGCCAGCAGGCGGAACGGCAGCGGGGCGGGGGGTGGTGGGGCGGCGGCCTTGCGCGCCGACGGCCGGGCCGTGCCGGCCGTCGACCGCCTAGCGGGAGCCTTGCCGGCGCCGGCCTTGGCGGCGCCCGCCTTCCCGGCGGAGGGCTTACGGGGGGAGCCGCCGCCCGTGCGGCCCGCTCCCTGGGACGCACGGGCTCCCGCACCGCCGCCGGTCGCACGTGTGGCCATGCGTCAGAGCGTACCCGCCGGCCGGCCGGAAACCCCCCAGCCGGACCTCCCCGGTGCCGGCCGTCCGGCCGTCCCCGGGGAGCCGGCCGGGGCCGGAGGGTGCGTGGAGGCCGGGGTGGCTCCGGGGCTCCGGGGCACGGCGGGACGGTAAGGGGTTACCGCCCCTCGATGGCGTCCAGCACGGCGCGCAGGTCGCCGATGCGCTTGCGCAGCTGGCTGTCGGCGGCGGCCAGGCTGGCGTCGGAGCCGGCCGCGACCTGCTTGCCCAGCACCTCGGCCTGCTCCTCCACGGCGGCCAGCCGGCTGGAGAGCTCGGCGAGCACCTCGGCGCCCTCGTTGCTGGGCAGGACCGTCTCCAGCCGCTTGCGCAGCAGGGCGGCCTGGTCGCGGAGCTGACAGTTCTTCATGTACAGCTCAACGAAGACGTTGACCTTGGCGCGCAGCACCCACGGGTCGAAGGGCTTGGAGATGTAGTCCACGGCGCCGGCCGCGTACCCCCGGAAGGTGTGGTGCGGACCGTGGTTGATCGCCGTGAGGAAGATGATCGGGATGTCCCGCGTGCGTTCCCTCCGCTTGATGTGGGCCGCCGTCTCGAACCCGTCCATGCCGGGCATCTGCACGTCCAGCAGGATGACGGCGAAGTCGTCGGTGAGCAGTGCCTTCAGCGCCTCCTCACCGGACGAGGCCCTCACCAGGGTCTGGTCCAGTGCCGAGAGGATCGCCTCCAGCGCCAGCAGATTCTCCGGCCGGTCATCGACCAGGAGGATCTTGGCCTTGTGCACCATGGCCCGCCCTCCTCAACCCGACTGTTCGCCGGGCGCCGCCCCCGGGGACGGCACAGTGGTGCCGTCCGTCCTTGTGCCGGTCATGGTAGCCGCACCCGCCCGTTCCACACACCCTGTCACCGTCATGTCACAAACTCCGTATCTCCGTGTCCGGGGCACGCAGACCGGTGGCACTCAATGAAACGCCGCCGGACGTGGAACGGTTCCCTCCGCGCGCCGGGTCGTGCGCCACGGTGCGCGCCGTCGTGCCGTCATGCCCCGTTCCGTGGCCCCCTCTTCTCCCGCCGGCCGGAACCCGCCGCCCGGCCGGACGATCACCCGGGCGGGGGCGGGCCGGACGGAGGCCGGACGGGCGGAGGCCGGCCCGGCGGGGGCGGGCCGTCCCAGGACCCGGGCCGGAGCGCCGGGGGTCACCGCGGTCATTCGCCACCCCCCGACAGCCAGTTGTCCAGGACGCCCAGCAGGTGCACCGGGTCGACCGGCTTGGTGACGTGGTCGTTCGCCCCGGCCTCCAGGCTCTTCTCCCGATCGCCCTTCATCGCCTTGGCCGTCAACGCGATGATCGGCAGCCCGGCGAACTGGGGCATCCGGCGGATCGCGGACGTGGTGGCGTAGCCGTCCATCTCCGGCATCATGATGTCCATCAGCACCACGGCGACGTCCTCGTTGCGCTGCAGCACCTCGATGCCCTCACGGCCGTTCTCGGCGTAGAGCACCACCAGGCCGTAGCTCTCCAGGGCGCTGGTGAGCGCGAAGACGTTGCGCACGTCGTCGTCGACGATCAGCACCTTCAGGCCCTCCAGGCGCTCCCGGGGGACCTCGTGGCCCGGCCGGCGCCGGGCCGTCCCCCGACGCTCCTCCTCCGCGCGCTGCGCGCCCGCCCCGGCCTGACCCGCACCCGCGCCGGCGGGCGCGGGTGCGGGCGCGGCCGGCGTGCTCGGGGCGGGCGAGGTGGCGGGCGCCCCGGCCGCCGTGGCGGTCGTGCCGGCGCCGACCGGGCCACCGGCCCGGGCCCGGCGCACCTCGCGGCCGGCGCTGCGCAGCGGGCCGTCGTCGTCCGCTCCCGCGACGGCGGCCCCGCCCGCGTCGCCCGGGGCGGCCTGGCCCCCGGTGGCCGGAGCGGCCTGCGCCGCCGCGCCGGCCTCGGCGCCGGGCTCACCTCCGGCGGGGCCGGCCGGACGCTCGGCGCCGGCTCCGGCGCCGCCCCCGCCCGCGCCGCCCACGGCCTCGAACGCCTCGCGTCCGCCCTCGGCCCCGCCGTCCGTGCCGCTCTCCGGCGTCGTGCGGGCGAGCACCGCGCCGGCCAGCTCGCCCATCCCGGCGGGCCGCTCCGGCAGCCGCTCGGGCAGGTAGAGGGTGAAGGTGCTGCCCCGTCCCAGCTCGCTGTCGGCGTGGATCTCGCCGCCGAGCAGCTGCGCCATCTTGCGGCTGATCGACAGCCCGAGCCCGGTGCCGCCGTACTTGCGGCTGGTGGTGCCGTCGGCCTGCTGGAACTCCTCGAAGATGATCCGCAGCTTGTCCCGGGCGATGCCGATGCCGGTGTCGGTGACCGAGAAGGCCAGCATCTGCACGTCCGGGTCGTACGGCACCTCCGCCTCGCGCATTGCCTCCAGCACCTGCTCCGGCACCTCGCGGACCGGCCGGATCGCCAGCTCCACGGAACCGCGGTCGGTGAACTTGACCGCGTTGGACAGCAGGTTGCGCAGCACCTGCTGCAGCCGCTGGTCGTCGGTGTACAGGGTGACCGGCACGTCCGGGGCGACCTCGACCGCGAACTGGAGGTTCTTCTCCGCCGTGAGCGGCTGGAAGGTGGCCTCCACGTACTCCACCAGCTGCACCAGCGGCACCGGCGACGGCGTGGCGTCCATCCGGCCGGCCTCCACCTTGGACAGGTCCAGGATGTCGTTGATCAGCTGGAGCAGGTCGGAGCCGGCGCCGTGGATGGTGTCGGCGAACTCCACCTGCTTGGGGGTGAGGTTGCCGTCCGCGTTGTCCGCCAGCAGCCGGGCCAGGATGAGCAGGCTGTTCAGCGGGGTGCGCAGCTCGTGCGACATGTTGGCGAGGAACTCGGACTTGTACTGGGCGGAGAGCGCCAGCTGCTCGGCGCGCTCCTCCAGGACCCGCCGGGCCTCCTCGATCTCGGTGTTCTTGTACTCGATCGCCTGGTTCTGCTCCTCCAGGAGCTGCGCCTTCTCCTCCAGCTCGGCGTTGGACCGCTGCAGTTCGCGCTGCCGGCTCTCCAGCTCCGCGGAGC